>JAHZJY010000039.1 GCA_022600695.1 Actinomycetes bacterium
AGCAAGAACGGCGACAACAAGGCGAAGACATCGCGGGCACCGTAGGCGCTCTGCGAGATCGGCCCGGCCGCGGTGGTCGATGCGGCCGCGAGCATCAGGCCGATCAGCATGGACCCGGAGTCGCCCATGAAGATCTTCGCCGGGTGAAAATTGTGCGGCAGAAAGCCGAGGCAGGCCCCGGCCAGCACCACCGAGATCACCGCCGGCGGGTAGAACAGCACATCGCCGCCGTGGTCGCGCAGCAGACCGACGGAGAAGATGCAGATCGCCATGGCGGTGATCAGCCCCAGCCCGGCCGCCAGCCCGTCGAGTCCGTCGACGAAATTCATCGCGTTGACCACAGCAACCGTCAAAGCAAGAGTCAGCAGGATGGAGGAGGCTTGGTCGAGAACGATCGTGCCGATACCGCCGAAGGGGATGTAGAGAACACTCCATGCGACGCCCATGGTGACCAGCACGCTGGCGGCGGTGATCTGGCCGGCG
This sequence comes from Actinomycetes bacterium, assembly GCA_022600695.1. Classification (GTDB taxonomy): domain Bacteria; phylum Actinomycetota; class Actinomycetes; order Mycobacteriales; family Mycobacteriaceae; genus Mycobacterium. The sequence goes on from JAHZJY010000039.1 coordinate 484, forward strand.
AATTTCGTCAGCGCATCCAGGCCCCACCTGTCGTCGATCAGCCCGATGCCCATGATCAGTCCGCCGGCGATGACCACTGCCGGCATGCCGGACGAGTAGACGAAGCCCCGGGTCAGCGCGGGGAGTTGGGACGCCAGAAAGACCGCGGTGACGACGCCGGCGTACATGGCCAGCCCGCCCATCCGCGGAGTCGGTGTGGAGTGGACATCGCGCTTGCGCGGGTGGGCGACCGCGCCGAGCCGGGTGGCCAGCACCCGCACGCCACCGGTGGCGAAATAGGTGACGATCGCGGCGGTGAGACCGACCAGTGCCAGTTCCCGCAACGGAACACCGGCACCCCGGTCGGACAGCGCGAGGATCGTCACCATTGAAGCCAAAGCTACTTCACCATCCCGGCGGTCAATCGCCCATCACGGCCGGATCGATTCCGAGGACTTCGGCGATCGCTTCTGCGCTGACCGGCCCGTGGCGCAGGACACGCGGCGTACGCCCGGTCAGGTCGACGATGGTGGACGCCGCCTGTTGCTGCGCCGGACCACCGTCGAGATAGACGTCGACGAGGTCACCGAGTTGGCTCTGAGCCTCGGCTGCGTTGGTGGCCGGTGGCCGACCGGAGACGTTGGCGCTGGAAACCGCCATCGGCCCGGTCTGCCGAAGCAATTCGAGCGCGACCGGTTGTAGCGGCATTCGAAGCATCACCGTGCCGCGCGCGTCACCGAGGTCCCATTGCAGCGACGGCGCCTGCTGAACCACCAGACTCAGCGCTCCCGGCCAGAAGGCGCGGACCAGTTCGCGGGCGTTATCGGGGACGTGAAGGACGAGGCCGTCGATGGTCTGCCAGGAGCCGACCAGCACGCCGACCGGCATGTCACGGCCGCGGCCCTTGGCCGCGAGCAGACCGGCGACCGCCTGGCTGTCGAAGGCGTCGGCACCGATCCCGTACACCGTGTCGGTGGGCATCACGACCAGCCTGCCGCTCTTGACCGCCGCCGCGGCCGCGGTGATGGCATCGGACCGACCGTCCGGTTCACGGCAGTCGAACAGCTGGGTCACGTTTACTGCCCCGTTTCCACTCGAGCGGCGCGGCGGGCGGTCACGAAACGGGGCCGGCCGGCGAGGTCGCGGTGCGCCTCGATGTCAATGAAAGCGCCGGTGGTCCTGATCGTGTCAACGGTGGCAACCGATCTCGTCTCATCGTGTTCGATCGCCAGCAGGCCGCTGGGTCTCAGCAGGTCGACGGCCCGGCCGACTATCGGTGCGATGACTGCCATCCCGTCGGGCCCACCGAACAGCGCATGCGCCGGATCATGCTCGGCGACTTCGGGTTCGAGCACCGCGCCGACGGGGATATAGGGCGGGTTGGCCACCAGCAGATCCACCGCGCCGACGAGGTCGGGCAGAAGGTCGGGGTCGGTCACGTCAGCGTCCACCAGCCGCACCCCGGTCCCGGACGTGTTGGACCGCGCGTAGTCCAGTGCGACGGCGTCGTCATCGACCGCGATAACCCGGGCGTCGGGGCGGCCGGCAGCCAGCGCAATCGCCAATGCGCCCGAACCCGTACACAGATCAACGATCACCGGATCGGCCGGAAGCGCCTGCACACGAGCCCATTCCAGAAGCACCTCGGTCTCGGGACGCGGAATGAACACGCCCGGGCCCACCTTCAATCGCACCGGACCGAAGTCCGCGGTGCCGGTGATGTGCTGCAACGGGATTCTCTGCGCGCGGGCCGCGACGGCATCCCTGAATCGGGCATAGAACTGCGCGTCGGGCGGATCCAGCAGCGTCAATCGGCCTCGCTCGGCGCCGGCTACATCCGCGGCCAGCAATTCCGCATCGTTTCGCGCCGAGTCGATCCCGGCCTCGGCCAGCTCCGCCGCGGCGGTGACGATCGCCTCGCGCACGCGGGCCGGCGTCAGCCCTCGGCTACCGCTCACCCTGGTCATGTCTGTTGCAGCCGGGACTGCTTGTCCGCGGCCGCGAGCGCGTCGAGTAGCGCATCGAGGTCACCCTCGAGCACCTGATCGAGGTTGTGCGACTTGAAGTTGATCCGGTGATCGGCAATCCGGTTTTCCGGGAAGTTGTAGGTCCGGATCCGCTCGGAGCGGTCGACGGTGCGGATCTGGCTGGCCCGGTCCGCCGACGCATCGGCCTGTGCCTGCTCCTCCGCCGCCGCCTGCAGTCGGGCGGCCAGCACCTGCATGGCCCGTGCCTTGTTCTGCAACTGCGATCGCTCGTTCTGGCAGGTGACCACGATGCCGGTCGGCAGGTGGGTGATACGCACCGCGGAGTCGGTGGTGTTGACCCCCTGGCCACCCTTGCCGGACGAGCGGTAGACGTCGATACGCAGATCGGACTCGTCGATCTGGACCTCCTCGACCTCGTCAGGTTCGGGGTAGACCAGTACGCCCGCCGCGGAGGTGTGGACCCGGCCCTGCGACTCGGTGACCGGAACCCGCTGCACCCGGTGCACGCCGCCCTCCCACTTCAGTCGGGCCCACACACCCTCGGCCGCATCGGCCTTGGCGCCTATCGCAATGGTGGCTTCCTTGTACCCGCCCAGATCGGAGAAGGTCTCGTCGAGCACGGTCACCGTCCAGCCGTGCCGTTCGGCGTAGCGGACGTACATTCTGGCCAGGTCCGCGGCGAACAACGCCGACTCCTCCCCACCCTCGCCGGACTTCACCTCCAGCACGATGTCGTCGGAGTCGTGCGGATCCCGTGGCGCCAGCATGTCGGTGAGTTGACCGTCGAGGTCGGCGACCCTGGCCTCCAGCTCAGTGACCTCTGCGGCGAAGGACGTGTCGTCGGCGGCCAGCTCACGGGCGGCCTCGAGGTCCCCGCGCGCGGTGTCGAGCTTGCGGTAGGTGGCCACGATCGGCGCCAGCCGCGCGAACCGTTTTCCCACCCGTTTGGCGTTGGCGGCGTCGCTGTGCAGCTCCGGATCGGACAACTGGCGTTCGAGATCGGCGTGCTCGGTCAACACGGCATCGACCGCAACGGCGGGAGCGCTCTGCGCCATCGTCCGTCCTCTCGCGCTGTCGAGTCAGTTCGGTCCCGGAACACAGACCGACGCCCGGTCGCTCGCACACGGCGAGCGGCGGGCGTCGGTGATCAAGCTAGCTGTCAGTGGATTCCGAGCCGGCGTCGGCGGCCGCGTCGGCCACCTTCGCCGCACGCTTGCCGTAGCGCTTCTCGAAACGGGCCACCCGGCCGCCGCTGTCGAGGATTTTCTGTTTACCGGTGTAGAACGGGTGGCACTGGGAGCAGACCTCGACCACGATGTGGCCGCTCTCCTTGGTGCTTCGGGTGGTGAAGTTGTTACCGCAGCCGCAGACCACGGTGGTCTCGACGTAGGCCGGATGAATGCCGCTCTTCATGATTTCCTCTGCTGTTGATGGTCGCCGGGTCGCCTGAGCCGATGGCGTGAACCGGTACCGGAGGTGACCGGCCCATTATGCCAGCTCAGCTGCCACCAGCCCAAACGGACCGGCGGTTGAAGAATTCAGGTGTCCGCGTCAGTCGTTGTCCATCGTGCCCGGTGTCGTCTTGGACACCTGGACCAGGAACTCGTAATTGGTCTTGGTCTTACGCAGCTGACTCATCAACAGGTCGATGGCCTGATGACTGTCCAGGCCGCTGAGCACCCGGCGCAGTTTGTGCACGACCGAGAACTCGTCGGGCGAGAGCAGCAGTTCGTCCTTGCGGGTGCCCGACGGGTTGACGTCGACGGCGGGGAACACCCGACGCTCGGCGATCTTACGGTCGAGCTTGAGCTCGGCGTTGCCGGTGCCCTTGAACTCCTCGAAGATCACCGTGTCGCCGGTGGAGCCGGTTTCGACCATGGCGGTGGCGATGATGGTCAGCGATCCCCCGTCCTCGATATTGCGCGCCGCGCCGAGGAACCGCTTGGGCGGGTACAGCGCGGTGGAGTCCACACCGCCGGACAGGATTCGTCCCGACGCCGGCGAGGCGTTGTTGTAGGCGCGCCCCAGACGGGTGATCGAGTCGAGCAGCACCACGACGTCCTTGCCCTGCTCGACGAGTCGCTTGGCCCGCTCGATGGCGAGTTCGGCGGCCTGGGTGTGATCGGACGGCGGTCGGTCGAAGGTGGAGGCGATGACCTCCCCCTTGACCGATCGCTGCATGTCGGTCACTTCCTCGGGCCGTTCGTCGACCAGCACGACCATCAGATGGCATTCCGGGTTGTTGCGGGTGATCGCATTGGCGATGTCCTGCATGATCGTGGTCTTGCCGGCTTTGGGCGGCGAGACGATCAGCGCGCGCTGACCTTTGCCGATCGGCATGATCAGGTCGATGACCCGGGTGGTGAGCCGTTCCGGCGAGGTCTCCAACCGCAGCCGCTGATTGGGGTACAGCGGGGTCAGCTTGCTGAATTCCGGACGGTTGCGGGCCGCCTCGACCGGACCGCCGTTGACGCTGTCCAGGCGTACCAGAGGGTTGAACTTCTGGCGCTGGTTCCCACCGCCTCCTTCGCCATCCCGCGGTACCCGTACCGCTCCCGTGACGGCGTCGCCGCGGCGCAGTCCGTTCTTGCGGACCATGTTCATCGACACGTAGACGTCATTGGGACCGGCGAGATAACCCGAGGTCCGCACGAAGGCGTAGTTGTCGAGCACATCGAGGATGCCGGCGACCGGCTGGACCACATCGTCCTCGCGCAATTCGGTCTCACCCCCGCCCTCACCAGGGTTACGTTCGCCGCGGCGACGCCGGTCCCGGAACCGCCGGCCGCGCCGGCCTCCGCGACCCTCGCCGTCGTCGTCCCGGTTCTGCTGACCGCCGGAGTCACCGCCCTGCCCGCCGGAATCCCGCGGCTGGGCCTTCGGCGAGCCACCGTCGGCACCGTCCCGGGCGGGACGCTGGCCGCGATCGCGGGCCGGACGCTCGCCCCGGCGCTCGCCGGTCGCCTGCCCGGTCGGCTCGGCGGGGTCGGACCGCTCGGCCGCGGCCGGCTCGGTGGGCTCGGACTTCTCGGCCGCGGCCGGCTCCGCGGGACCGGCCCGTTTTCCGCCGTTGCGGGCATCACCGTCGCGAGGGCCGCTCTGGACTGCCCGGATAGCCTCGATCAGCTCGTTCTTGCGCATACCGGAGGTGCCCTTGACTCCGACCTGGCCGGCCAGGGCGCGTAGTTCCGGCAGCACCATCGTGGTCAGTGAGCCGCCGGCCGGGGCCTTCTCGGCAACTTCGGCCGGGCTCTCCGGGCTGGTGGCCGCCGACGCATCGGTCCGCGGGGTCCGGCCTTGCGCCGTGATCAGGTCCGTTTCGGTCACGGATTTCCTTTCTTCCCTCGCGGTCTGGACTCGCGGGGGTTTCCTGCGCTCAGCCGATTAGCTGAACGCGCAAGCTCACCGTCATCGGTGTCAGTGGGTACCGCGATAGGAGGCCATCAGGCCAACCAGTCGGTCCACTGGATGAGACACTCAACGGAATCGGTGATCGTCCTAGTGTCGGCGCAAAAGTTACGCTACAGAAGCTGGACGCCCTGAGACTAGTCTGCCGAGCGGCCGCTGGCAAGAACGGGGCTCACCCGAGCCTCTCCGACGCGGCAGCCGCGACACCGGAACTCCAGCGCACAGGTTCGCCGACGGGCATCTCAGCTATGGCAAAACCGCGGGCCCGGCCGAACTCGAGCACTTCGGCCGGAAGATCGGCGCCATTGGTCAGGGCCAGCACGGAAGGACCCGCACCGGAGAGCACAGCCGCCACCCCGTTTCGGCGCAGGAACTGCAGGAACTCGGCCGAAGCGGGCATGGACGCAGCGCGCTGGGGCTGGTGCAGTACATCCTCAGTGGCCGCCAACAGTAGATCCGGACGTTCGGTCAGTGCCACCACCAGCAACGCCGCGCGGCTGATATTGAACCGGGCGTCCCGGTGGTCGACCCGAGTCGGCAGCACCGCCCGCGTTTCGGCGGTGGAGGACCGCAGATCGGGAATGGCCGGGAACAAGCGGATATCGCGGTGCAGTCGCAACGGCGCGGCGGAGTAGCCCGGTGGCGCGACATCGCCGGCCGGCGTATCGGCCGGCGAATCGACCCAGGACACCACGGCACCGCCCAGAACCGAGGCCGCGGCATTGTCGGGGTGACCTTCGAACTCAGCCGACAGCTGAATCAACTGCTCGCAGCTCAATGGTTCCAGATCGATTTGCGCCACCAGACCGTTCGCAATCGCCAGTCCACCGACGACCGCCGATGCCGAGGAACCCAGGCCCCTCGAGTGCGGAATCGTGTTGCGGCAGCGGACAATCAGACCAGCCGCGTCGGCTCCGGTTGCAGCCAGTCCCCGGCGGACGGCCCGGACCACGAGATGATCGTGGCCACCGGAGACCTCCCCCGCGCCCTGTCCCTCGACCTCGATCACCAGGCCCTCGGTACCGGTCTCAACGACAATCTCGTCATAACGGCCCAGAGCCAGGCCCATAGAGTCGAACCCGGGGCCGAGATTGGCGCTGGACGCGGCTACCGACGCCCGTGCGATCAGCCCGGCGGGCAGGGTCTGTGTCACCCGCAGCCCCCTCAGCCAAGCCCCAGTGCGGCCACCACGGCGGCCGGGTCGACCGGCAGCGGGGTGACTTCGGGCATACCCCGCAGTGCGGTGTCAGGGTCCTTCAGACCATGGCCGGTGACGGTACATACGACCGTCGAACCCGGTTTGACCCAGCCGTCCTCGGCGGCCTTGAGCAGCCCCGCGATGCTGGCCGCCGACGCCGGCTCGACGAAGACTCCTTCGCTGCGGGCGACGAGTCGGTAGGCGGCCAGCAGTTCCTCATCGGTGGCCGCGAGGAACCTGCCGCCGGACTGCTCCTGCGCCGCCACGGCGCCGTCCCAGGATGCCGGCGAGCCGATCCGGATCGCGGTGGCCAGGGTCTCCGGCTGACCGACCGGGTGACCCAGAACCAGCGGCGCCGCACCGGCGGCCTGCGTGCCCAGCATGCGCGGCAGTTTGTCGGTGACGCCGTCGCGGTGGTATTCGACGTAGCCCCGCCAGTATGCGGTGATGTTGCCGGCGTTGCCCACCGGCAGCGCATGGACGTCCGGTGCGGTACCGAGGGCGTCGACGATTTCGAACGCGGCGGTTTTCTGCCCCTCGATGCGCACCGGGTTCACACTGTTGACCAGCGAGATGGTCGGATAGTCGGCGGTGAGCTTGCGGGCCAATTCGAGGCAGTCGTCGAAATTGCCGTCGATCTGAATGATTTTGGCGCCGTGCATGACCGCTTGGGCGAGCTTGCCCATCGCGATCTTCCCCTGCGGGATCAGCACCGCACAGGTGATACCGGCCCGGGCGGCATAGGCCGCGGCCGAGGCCGAGGTGTTGCCGGTGGACGCGCACAGCACCGCCTGCTGTCCACGGGCCACCGCCTCGGTGACCGCCATGGTCATTCCGCGGTCCTTGAAGGAGCCGGTCGGGTTGAGACCCTCCACCTTGAGATGCACTGCGCAACCGGTGAGTTCGGACAATCGAGGTGCGGGCACAAGTGGTGTCCCGCCCTCCAACAGGGTCACCGGAGTCCACCCTGCCGCCGCCGGCAACCGGTCCCGATACGCCTCGATCAATCCCGGCCAGGGGGTGTGAACAGTCGGCTTGGTGACGCTCATTCGCTGGTTCCCTCCATCCGGAGAACACTGGTGACCTCGTCGACCACGTCGAGACCGGCCAGCGCCGACACCGTCTCGGACAGCGCCGCGTCGGTCGCCCGGTGGGTGACCACCACAATCCGGGCTCCGGCCAACCGGCCCGTGCCCTCATCAACGACGCCTTCCTGGCGGACTTCAGCGATGCTGACCTCACGCTTACCGAATTCAGTTGCCACCGAAGCTAATACGCCAGGCAGATCTTTCACCTTCATGCTGACGTAATACCGGGTGGAAATAAGGCCCATGGGCGCAATCGGCAACTCCGCGTACTTGGACTCCCGCGGCCCACGGCCACCCTGAACCCGGTTGCGCGCGGCCATCACCAGATCACCCATCACTGCTGACGCGGTGGGGTCACCGCCCGCGCCCTGTCCGTAGAACATCAGCCGTCCGGCCGCTTCGGCCTCCACCACCACCGCGTTGAACGCGCCATTGACGGTGGCCAGCGGGTGTTCCAGCGGAACCAACGCCGGATAGACGCGGGCCGAAACCCGTTGCTGGGCGAACCCTTGCCCGGAGGGTGGTGTGATTCGCTCGCAGATGGCCAACAGCTTGATCGTGCAGCCCAGCGCCCGAGCAGCCGCGAAGTCCGCGGGACTGACCTTGGTGATGCCCTCCCGGTACACATCATCAGCGGTGACCCGGGTGTGGAAGGCGATCGAGGCCAGAATCGCCGCCTTGGCGGCCGCGTCATAACCCTCGACATCGGCGGTGGGGTCGGCCTCGGCGTAGCCGAGTGCACTCGCATCGGCCAGCGCGGAGGCGTAATCGGCTCCGGTCGAGTCCATCTCGGACAGGATGTAGTTCGTCGTCCCGTTGACGATACCCGCGACCCTCAGCACACTGTCACCGGCCAGCGACTGGGTCAGCGGGCGGATCACCGGAATCGCGCCCGCCACTGCGGCCTCGAAGTAGAGGTCCACGTGGGCGCGTTCAGCGGCCTGGGCCAGTTCACCGGTGGACTGGGCGAGTAGCGCCTTGTTGGCGGTCACCACCGATTTGCCGTGCTCGAGTGCGGTGAGAATGGCCTTGCGCGCGGGTTCGACCGGGCCCATCAACTCCACGACGATGTCGACGTCCTCGCGGGAGACCAGATGTTCGACGTTGTCGGTCAGCAGCTCCACCGGCACGCCCCGGTCGGCCCCCACCCGCCGGACCGCGACGCCCCGTAATTCCAGCGGCGCGCCGATGCGGGCTGCCAAGTCGGTCGCACTCTCGCCGATGATCCGGACCACCTCGCACCCGACGTTGCCGAGGCCCAGCACCGCGACCCCGATCGGCTTTTCCTGTGGGTTCATTTTCGATCGGCCTTCGCTACTCGCTGTATTCACAGTCACCGCACCTCCAGACTGAGCAGATCCTCGATGGTCTCCCGGCGCAGCACCGGTCGCGCCGCCCCGTTTCGCGCGGCCACCACCGCAGGGCGGCCGATCAGGTTGTACCGGCTGGACATCGAGTAGCAGTACGCGCCGGTCGCAGCCACTCCGAGCAGATCACCGGGTGCGGTGTCGTCGGGCAGCCAGGCGTCGCGGATCACGATGTCACCGCTCTCGCAGTGCTTGCCGACCACCCGACACAGTCTGGGGGCGGCGGCACTGTCCCGCGACACCAGACGCACGTCGTAATCGGCCCCGTACAGCGAGGTGCGGATGTTGTCACTCATTCCGCCGTCCACGCTGATGTAGCGACGCTGCGCACCGTGGCTGATGGCCACGTCCTTGATGGTGCCGACCCGGTACAGCGTGATGGTTCCGGGCCCGGCGATCGCGCGGCCGGGCTCGACCACCAGTCTGGGGGCCGGCAGCCCGACAGCGGCCGACTCGGCGGCCACGATCGCGGTGAGCTTGGCCGCCAGATCGGCCACCGGGGGCGGATCGTCCTGGGGCACATAAGAGATTCCCAGTCCGCCGCCGAGGTTGACGGTGGAGATCTGAGCGGTCCTGTCCACACCGAACTCCGAAACGATATCGCGCAGCAGTCCGATGATCCGCCGGGCAGCCAGTTCGAAACCACCGACGTCGAATATCTGCGACCCGATGTGGCTGTGCAGGCCGACCAATCGCAGATTATCGGCGGCGAAGACCCGACGCACCGCGGTCATCGCGTCGCCGGCAGCCAGGGACAGACCGAATTTCTGATCCTCGTGCGCGGTGGCGATGTACTCGTGGGTGTGGGCCTCGACCCCGACGGTGACGCGAACCATCACATCCTGCACGACTCCGAGGCCGCCGGCCACGGCGTCCAGACGGTCGATCTCGGCCATCGAGTCCAGCACCACATAACCGACGCCGACCTCCACCGCGGCGGTCAGCTCGTCAACGGACTTGTTGTTGCCGTGCAGCGCGATCCGCGCGGGTGGAAAACCGGCGTGCAGTGCGACCGCCAGTTCGCCTCCGCTGGCCACGTCCAATGACAGGTCCTCCTCGGCTATCCAGCGGGCGACCTCGCCGCACAGAAAAGCCTTCGCCGCATAGTGCACGTTGGCGCCGCCGCCGAACGCGTCAGCCATCTCCCGGCAGCGGCCCCGGAAATCCTCCTCGTCGATGACGAACAGCGGTGTCCCGTAACGGGCGGCCAGTTCGGTTACCGGAACCCCGGCCAGCCGAGCCACCCCATCCGCCCCGCGAACGGTGTTGCGCGGCCAGACGTTCGGGGCCAGGGTCAGCAGCTCGGCAGCGGTCTGCGGCTGCGGCGGCGCTGCACCATGGTGAATCTCATCGGCGTGCCGGGGGCCGGCAGGATGGACGTTCACATCCGCTCCGGGGCCGTGACGCCGAGGATGTCGAGACCATTGCCGATCACCTGTCGGGTGGCCTCGCACAGCGCCAACCGGGCGCGGTTCAGATCACCCGGTTGCTCATCGCCCTGCGGAAGCACTCGGCAAGCATCGTAGAACCGGTGGTAGTCGCCGGCCAGGTCCTCAAGGTACCGGCAGACCCGATGCGGCTCGCGCAAGGTGGCTGCCACCTGCAGCACCCGAGGGAACTCGCCGATGCTGCGGATCAGGGCACCCTCCTTGTCATGTCCGAGTAGACCGAGGTGCGCGACGTCGGGCTGCAATCCGAGGTCGGCGGCGTTGCGGGCCAGCGCCGAGAGCCGGGCATACGCGTACTGCACGTAGTACACCGGGTTCTCCGCCGATGCCGAGGACCACAGCGCCAGGTCGATATCGATCGGGGTGTCCACCGATGAGCGGATCAGCGCGTACCGGGCGGCGTCAACCCCGATGGCCTCGACGAGGTCGTCGAGCGTGATCACGGTGCCGGCCCGCTTACTCATCCGCACCGGCTGCCCGTCCCGGACCAGGTTGACCATCTGGCCGATCAGCACCTCGACGGTGTCCGGATCGTCACCCAGTGCGGCGGCGGCGGCCTTGAGTCGGGCGATGTAACCGTGGTGGTCGGCGCCGAGCATGTAGATGCACAGGTCGAACCCACGCTGACGCTTGTCCAGGAAATAGGCCAGGTCCCCGGCTATATAGGCGGGCCGGCCATCGCTCTTGATGACCACGCGGTCCTTGTCATCACCGAACTCCGTGGTGCGCAACCAGGTTGCGCCGTCCTTCTCGTAGATCGCACCGTTGGCTCGCAGCCGGGCGAGGGCCTGGTCCACCCGCCCGCTGGCATGCATCGAGTCCTCGTGGGTATAGACCTCGAAGTCGGTACCGAATTCGTGCAGAGACGACTTGATGTGGTCGAACATCAGCGCCACGCCGATCGAGCGGAACGCTTCGCGCTGCTCGGAGTCCGGAAGTGCGAGTACGTCCGGCGCCCTGTCGAGCACCTGGCTGGCGATATCGGCGATATAGGCGCCGGCATAACCGTCCTCGGGGGCCGGCTCACCCTTGGCGGCGGCGATCAGCGAGTTGACGAACCGATCGATCTGAGTGCCGTGGTCGTTGAAGTAGTACTCGCGGACCACCCGGGCGCCCTGGGTGCTCAGCAGCCGGCCCAGCGCGTCGCCGACCGCGGCCCAGCGGGTACCGCCGATGTGGATCGGGCCGGTCGGGTTGGCCGAGACGAACTCGAGGTTGATGGTGCGCCCGTCGAGTAAGCCGGAGTGCCCGTAGCGGTTACCGGCGGCCACCACGTTTTCCACGATGGCACCCTGGGCGGAGGTCTCCAGGCGCAGGTTGACGAAACCGGGCCCGGCCATCTCCGCCGAGCCGATTCCCTCGGCGCCGGCAAGTGCTTCGGCCAGCCAGCCCGCCAGCTCGCGGGGGTTGGCCCCGACCTTCTTGGCCACCTGAAGTGCCACGTTGGTCGCGTAGTCGCCGTGGTCGGGATGGCGCGGCCGCTCGACGGTGACCTCCAACGGCAGCGCGGCCGGATCGAGGCCACGGTCGGCCAGCAACTGGGCGGCGATGTTGCGCACCAGGTCGGCGAGATCGGCGGGGGTCACGGGGGTTCATCCTATGCGTTAGGCTGTGTCCGCCCGACGGCGCAGCGTATGCGCCCCCGTAGCTCAGGGGATAGAGCGTCTGCCTCCGGAGCAGAAGGCCGCAGGTTCGAATCCTGCCGGGGGCACCAGACTATCCTCAGCGGTCGGCCACTCGCCCGACCATACCCCGCACGGATGGCGGAACCGGGATCGCCTGATCGCAGTCCGGCGCCCGCAGCGGTTCGCCGTAGCTGGTCAGGATCGGCACCACTCCCGCCCACGCCCCGGCGGCAATGTCCTCCTCGGGATCCGCGGGCCACTCGTCACCGATTTTCAGTGACCAGTTATCGGGCCCAATCCCCAGGCGCAGCACCAGGGTTGCGGCCAGTTCCCTGGCCGTACTCGCACGCAGCTCGGCCGACCGGCCGGGGATGAACACGTCGGTCAGCGCCTGCAGATAGCGGACCTTCTCGTCGTCGCCGATGGCCTCAAAACTGCCGAACAGCACAGCGCTGCAGTAGTGAAAGGACGACTCGAAACCGCTGCGCGCCACCACCACGCCGTCCAGGGTGGTGACGCAGACAGCGATGGACGCACCGAGCGCGAGTTCGCGCAACCACGGTGATCCGGTCGAGCCGTGGATGACCAGTTCGTCGCCGATGCGCGCGAACCCGATCGGCAGGGCCACCGGATGACGGTCGCGGACGAACGCGACGGTCGCCAGTGGCGTGCTGTCCAGGACGGCGTCGAGCCGTTCGCGGGATGCGGTCTGCTTTTCGCGCAGCCGCGAAACCGTGGTTGTTGGGGTGGACGGGGTCGATGGGCTCACCACCGCATCAGCGTCGCATACCGAACCTCCGCAGTGACGAGCGCGGCCGGGCGATCAGCCGACCCGCCGCAGCGCCTCCCGGGTCAGGTCCTTCAATGCGGGATAGCCGTCGACGGCCATGATCAGGTCGGCCTCGGCCAGGATCGCGCGCAGTACATGAACGACACCGTCGGTTCCGCCGAGGGCGGCCCCGTAGACGTACGGGCGGCCGATGCCGACGGCGGCGGCACCCAGGGCCAGCGCCTTGATGACATCGGCTCCGGACCGGACACCGGAGTCGAACAGCACCGGAACCTCTCCCGAGGCGGCGACGACATCGGGCAGGCAGTCGATGGCGGACAGGCCGCCGTTGGCCTGTCGGCCACCGTGATTGGAGCAGTAGATGCCGTCCACTCCGGCGTCGACGGCGCGACGGGCGTCGTCGGGATGGCAGATGCCCTTCAGGATCAACGGCAGGGTCGTCAGAGACCGCAACCACGGAAGGTCATTCCACGTCAACGGGTTGGCGAACACGCTGACCCAGTGCGGAACCGCGGTGCGCGGGTCGGTCAGGTCGCCGTCCACCTTCGCCCGGAACACCGGGTCGCTGATGTAGTTGGCCAGGCACAGCCCGCGCAGTTGAGGGAAGTTCGCCGTCGAGAGGTCCCGCGGCCGCCAACCCGGTATCCAGGTGTCGAGGGTGACCACGATCCCGGCGTAGCCGGCGGACTCGGCGCGGCGGACCAGGCTCTCGGCGAGATCCCGGTCGTTGGGAGTGTAGAGCTGGAAAAACCCCGGGGTGGAACCGAACTCGGCGGCGACATCCTCCAACGGGTCCATCGTCAGGGTCGAGACGCACATCGGTACGCCGGTGCGCGCGGCGGCCTGCGCTGCGGCGAGGTCACCGTGTCGGTCCGGGGTGCACAATCCGATGACTCCGACGGGCGCCATGAAAATCGGCGCGGGCCAATGCTGTCCCCACAGTTCGACGGACAAGTCCCGCTCGGCCGCACCGACGAGCATCCGGGGTATCAATCCCCAGTTGGCGAAGGCGGCCGCGTTGGCGGTCTGGGTCAGCTCGTCACCGGCGCCCCCGGCCACATAGGACCACAGCGAGGGTGACATCGCCTGCTGCGCCCGGGACTCCAACTCGGCGAAGGACATCGGCAACTCGGGCAACACCCCGCCGAGCCCTTGGAAGTAGATCTCGATCTCATAATCGCCGTAGCTCATGTGGGTTCTCTCCTCAGAAGTCCGCGATTACCTCGGCGACCCGACGCAACTGGTCGAGGTCCGAGCTGGTGGGTATGAGGTGCACCTCGGTGGTTCCGATGGCGGCGAACGCCCGCAACACCTCGGCGAGCTGATCTTCGGAGCCGGCCCACCCGGTGGCGGGGGCCATCGCGTCGACGACCTCGGCCGGGATCCAGTTCATATAGTGCCGCAAGTGCCGGTGGATCTGGGTGCGGGCCTGCTGGGGGTCGCCGAGGGCGAACCAGAACGAGGTGGCCAGGTGCGGTGCCGGCTTGCCGGCCCGCGCCCATGCGGTCCGGCCCACATCGAAGAGTTCGTCCTGTTTGGCGACGTCCAGGTCCAGGGTGATCCCGGCCAGCCCGTCGGCCCACCCGGCGGCGTGTTGGAGCGTCTTGGGCCCGATGGTGCCCACGAGAAGCCGGGGGCCGCCCTCCTGAACGGGCAGCGGTCCGACCGGCAGAACCGAGTCGGTGATCTTCTCCCCCGACCACACCTGCTTCATGAGAGCCACCCGGTCGGCCATCTCGCTCATGGTCTGAGTCGACGGGTCCGCCCCCACGGCCAGGTAGTCCTCGTGGCGGCCGCCGACACCGATACCGACAGTGAGCCGGCCCCCGCAGAGCATGTCGCCGGTTGCCAGTGATTTCGCCAACAGCACCGGGTCGTGCAGTTGTGGGACCACGACGGTGGTGATCAGCGGAACCCGGTCGGTCCACGCGGCCAGCGCTCCGAGCAGAGTCAGGGTCTCCGGGTTGTCGAACGCGATCCGCTCACCCCAGCAGAGCGAGGAGAACGGGCCTTCGTCCACCCGTTGGGCCCATTGCCGCAGAACGTTTGCGTCGAGGTCGGGTTCCATCACCGGCATGGTCATGCCAATCTGCACGTCCGCATTCTGGCACGCCGGGGGTGCTCGGCAGCTCATCGCTCAGCACTTCGGCGTTACGGATCCTTTTGGGCATGGACCGGTGCGGTGGACGGTGTCGCGGTCAACAGGTTTCCGCGCATGCTGCCGTTCGCCGTTCGAACGGCCACCAGCAGCCAGGTACCCAACAGCCCCAGATAGGCGATGACGGCCGCGACGCGGAAAGCCGGCAGGCCGGTGTGCAGTGCCAACTGGGTGGTGCCGGTGACGAAGGTGCCGACCGGGAAGGTCAGGCTCCACCAGGTCAGTGCGAACGGCATCCCGCGGCGCAGGGTTCGGACAGTGAGCGCGGTGGCCAGCGCGATCCACAGCACGGCGAAACCCCACACCGGAACCCCGAACATGATGGCGAAGATGTCCAGGCCGGCGGCGATGGCGGGGTCGACGGCCGAGGAGGCGTTGTGACCGAGCAGCCCCACCGCGGTGATGGACTGCCCCAGCGGGCCGAGCACGATCCACAGGGTGGGCACCCGTGCCGTCCCGGACGTCCCGTACAGGACCAGCCGGCTCCAGATCATCGTGATGATGATGAACGCCGCGATCAGCGACAACCCGAACATCGCGTAGCAGCCGTAGAGCATCGTCTGCCGGGCCGCACCGGGTGGGGTGTGCGGAATCAGCAGGGCCCCCGCGGCCGCCGACACCATCGGTGGGACCACCGGCATCAGCCAGCCGCCGAACGCGGCGTCCGGTTCCACGCTGTGCTGGGTGAACATCAGGTACGGGATGCTGATCGCGGTGAAAAGCCCCCCGACGGTCCCCGCCGTCCACAGCACCCAGGCCAGGGTCACGGCGGCCTGCTGGCCGATGATGTCGCCGCCGACCAGCAGAGCGCCGGCTCCGACGGTCACCAGCGCCATCGGCGCGGCACCGTAGAAGTGCGCCATCTGCGGATTGCGGGCGTGGCCGCGGGCCACGGTCGGGTGGCTCAGCCAGTGCCCGCCGACCACGATCACCAGAACCACCAACATCAGCGCAGCGATCACCCAGACCGCGTGGGTGAGCGGCCCGAGGCCGGGTAGATCCACCGGCAGGGTGGCTCCGGCCGTCGCCACGATCCCGGTGCCCATCACCGAGGCGAACCAGTTGGGGCCGATACGACCCAGTCGCTCGACCCGCTTCATCTGCTCCTCACCCGCTGCAGCGGCCACGCCGATCCTCCTGACTCAAGTAGTCGTGCGCCATCCGGCTGACGTGCTCGGGCAGCGCGCCGAGTGCCACATCGGCCAGCGTGGTCTCCTCCAGCACCGATCGCATGCTGGCCCGCAGCGCCCGCCAGACATCGGTCAGCGCGGTGGTGGGACCGGAGTAGGGCAACTCACCCAGGGCGATATCGCGCACGCTCGCCAGCGGGCCGTCGATACAACGCATCACATCGGCGATGCTGACCTGGTCGGCCGGCAGACCCAATTCGTAGCCGCCGTCGCGGCCCCGGTGGCTGCGAACGAGCCGGTCGGCCCGTAGGGCGGACAGGATATCGACGAGGAACTGGGCGGGAATGCCCTGGGACTGGGCCAGATCGTCGGTCTTGACCAGCACGCCCGGCGGAGTCGCGGCCAACTGCGTCATGGCGCGAACGGCGTACTCCGCTTTCGCCGACATCCG
>JAHZJY010000319.1 GCA_022600695.1 Actinomycetes bacterium
GCCAAGCCGACGCGAGCCGAATTGACCGTTCCGGTGGACTCCCTCGCGGTGCTCCGCGGCGAAGGCGGCGCCACGCCGCTGACCGGGCCCGCGAAGGGGATGGTCCGATCACAAGCGCTGAAGTCGTTGGACGCCAAGAGATATCCGCAGATCCAGTTCGTCGCCGCGGAGATCGCCAAAACCGCGGACGGCTACCGGCTCAGCGGGACCGTCGAGATTCACGGTGTTTCCCGCCCCCAGCTGGTTGACCTGTCGCTCGAGGATCGCGGCGATGTCTGGGCGTTGTCGACCGAGTTCTCCATTGTCCAGAGCGACTTCGGTGTGAAGCCCTACTCGCTACTCATGGGCTCCCTCAGAGTCGCCGACGCGGTGACCATCGCCTTCACCGCGACGTACCCGAAGTAACCCACGGCGCGCTCTCAGTACTTGATGACCACCGGGTCGCCGATGCCGACCTGGTTGAAGTACCAGAGCGCGTTGCTGGGGCTGAGGTTGATACAACCATGGCTGACGTTGGCATAGCCCTGGGAACCGACCGACCACGGAGCCGAGTGCACGTAGACACCGCCCCAGGTGATCCGGATCGCATCGGTCACGTTGAGCTTGTAACCTTCCGGATCGGACAGCGGGATACCGATGGTGCGCGAGTCCATCACCAGCGCCTTGGATTTCTCCAGCACGGTGAAACTGCCGACCGGTGTCGCGAATCTCGGCTTGCCCATCGAGGCGGGCATCTGCCGCATGATCACACCGTCGATGCTGACGGTGAACGTGTGATTGGAGATGCTGCCGACTGCCAAAACCGTGGATCCGGTGTCAAAGCTGCGTCGCTGCCCGCCCGCCAACAGGGTGATCCGGGAGTGGGCCGGCCAGAAACGGTCCGGCGTCCAGTGCACGACGGTGTCGCTGCGCCATTCGAACCGACCGGTCATATCGGCCGGCGAGGTGACCCTGATGGTCCGCTCCGCGGCCGAACGATCGGCGATCGCCCGATGGAACGTCACGATGATGGGATGTGCGACACCAACCGTCTGCCCGTTGGCCGGCTGCACTGACGCCACCGCGCCGACCGCCACCGACGGCGCTATCGCGGCCACGCCGGCCGGCGCGGCGGCGACCAGGGTGAGCACCGCAATTCCCGCCGCGGCGAATGCCCGTCGAAGTCCTGTGACCATATCTTCCCCTGGCTCCCGTCCTCGTCGAACCGGTCAGCAAACCAAAGTGTAGATGCCGGCGGCGTACCGCATAGTTCTCTCCACCCAGTTTTCTCTACTCACTGGTCTACTTCAGCGAAACGCCGAGCGGCGTTACAACGCCCGGACGATAAGGTTCCGGATATGAGCGAAACCGGCCACAACCACGGCATCCTGAACGACCTGCGCCCGCAACACCGTGCACTACGGCAGCAGATCCCGGACGTCTACCGGGCGTTCAACGATCTCAGCGGCGCGGCGTTGGGCGACGGCGCGCTGCCCACCAAGGTCAAGGAACTGATGGCCATGACGATCGGAGTGGTACACGGCTGCGATGGCTGTATCGCTTCCCATGCCCGGGGCGCAGCGCGTGCCGGGGCCACCACGGCCGAAGCCGCTGATGCGATCGGCGTCGCGATTCTCATGCAGGGCGGGCCGGCCACGGTGTACGGGGCCCGCGCCTACACGGCGTTTTGCGAGTTCGCCGATACCGAACCGAGGGGCTGAGCCCCCCTGCGGGCTAAGCCCCTCGGGTGGCGGAACGCTCAGGCGCGCGGCAACCCGGCGACCATCGGGGTGTCCACACCGACCGCGCCGACGCCGACGGCACCGCCCGGGGTGCCCAACGGAACCTCGTGGCCGGGCAGGACCTCGGTGAAGAACGCGGCGTTATCGACGAGGAACTTGCGCTCGCCTTCCGGCAGGTCGTCTTCGTAGTAGATGGCGTCGACCTCGCACAGCAGTCGGCAGGCGCCGCAGTCCACGCACTCCTCGGCGTTGATGTACATGGTCCGGTCGCCCTCGTAGATGCAGTCGACCGGGCATTCGGCCGCGCACGCCTTGTGCTTGACGTCCACACATGCGCTGGTGATCACATAGGTCATGACCGAAACGGTATCTGTGACCTGCCGTACCAGAAACGGGTAGAAGGCCCGCCGTCGCGGGGACCAAAGTCCTCAGTTTCGCCGGTCTCAGCCGCGCAACTGCCCGGTGACGTCGACGAAACCAGCATCGTCGGTTCGATGATCGGTCAAGGTGCGGCACTCCCCGGAGATCTGCAACACACCACGTCCGGGAATGTCGGGGTCGCGATAGTAGACGGCGGTCATCCCGTCCCGTGCCAGCGTCCGGCCCCCGGGGTGCCGGTTGGGCGGCAGTCCCTCCCGCCAGCCCCGCGACTTCATCGCAGCGGCGATCCGGCGAAAGTAACCGGGTGTCTCGGTGATGCTGGGCACATCGAAGCTCAGGTAGAGACTGCCCTGATAGGGCGGTTCGCCGTTGCTGCTGCAGGACATCAGCAGGTAGGTGGCGGTGGGAGTCGCCATCCGGCCCGCCATGACGAACAGCCGGGCCGAATCGAGAACCTGCTGCCTGGCCTGATCTTCGGTCAGTGCATCAACCGGCGCGGCGGCCGCGCCCCGCAGGTCGTAGATCCGATGCGCGACAACGAAAGCCACCCCGAACGTCAGCGACGTGAGCAGGGCCGCGGCAATCAGGGCGATCGCCCTTTTGGACCGTAAAGCGGTGCTGTCCATGTCCCACTTATGCTACTGCCGCAGCCGATGGCACCGGATACGGATCGTGTTACGGTCGGGCCGAATCGCGAGGCCCAAGCTGGCCCTGAAAGAGGCCCCAGGAGGCCCGATGACCGATCCCGCGCTCGCCCAGAGACTCGATGCCATCTTCAACGCCCATATGGACGCCGAGCTGGCCGGCGATCTCGATGAGACAATGGCAACGATGGCGCCCCAGCCACACCTGGTCAATATCCCGACCATGGTCGGCGGTCAGGGCCCGACCGGTGTCAGGAACTTCTACGCGAGGCGCCTGATCGGGCAGTTCTTCCCCCCGGACGTGATCTTCGAGACAATTTCGCGCACCTACAGCGAAGTACGGCTCGTCGACGAACTGATCATCTCCTTCACCCACACTCACACCATCGACTGGATGCTGCCCGGCGTCGAACCCACGGGGCGACGCGTCGAAGTCGTATTCGTCGTGATCGTCGGTATCGATGGCGGCCGGGTCTCCTATGAACACATCCTGTGGGATCAGGCGAATGTGCTGGTTCAGATCGGTCTGCTCGATCCAACTGATCTGCCGGTGACCGGCGCGGGCGCCGCGGCCAAACTGCGGGATCCGAGCCTGCCCGATCCGTTCTTCTCCGAGAGCTGATCCGGCCGCCTCCGACACGGCCGGATGTGTTCCCGACCGGACAGAGTGCCGTTTTCCCGGATTATCAGGCACAGTTGTAGGTATGGATTCCACACGTCCACGCCGCTGGGGCCGTCGGGCGCGCCGGGTACCCGGCGTGCTGGCTACGTTGACGCTGCTCGCCGGTCTCGTCGCCGCGCCCGCCATCGCTGCCCCCGGGGCCACCGGACCGGCTCCGCGTGCGCCACTGGACCAGTCCGCACTGCTCAGCCAGGTCGTGCCCGGACTGGTCGATATCAATACCTCGCTGGGCTACCAGGGGGCCGTCGGGACCGGCACCGGGATCGTGATCGACCCCAGTGGTGAGGTGCTGACCAACAACCACGTCATCGAGGGCGCCACCGAGATCACCGCCATCAGCCTGGCCAACAGCGTGTCCTATCCGGTCGACGTGATCGGTTTCGATCGCGCCAACGACATCGCGCTGGTTCGGCTTCGCGGTGCCGGTGGTCTGCCGACGGCGAACCTGGGTACCTCCTCGACGGTGGTCGTCGGTGATCCGATCGCCGCCATCGGCAATTCCAACGGACCCGGTGCACCGCCCTCCTATGCACCGGGCGCGGTGACCCAACTGGGCGCGTCGGTCCGTGCCTCCGACGAATCCGGCGGCGGGACCAGGGAGCTGTACGACCTCATCCGGGTGGCCGCCGACATCCGCCCCGGCGACTCCGGGGGGCCGATGGTCAACAGTGCCGGTCAGGTGGTTGGGGTCACCGTGGCAGCGACACTGACCTACCGGATGGGTGGGGTAACCGGCGGCGAGGGCTTCGCCATCCCGATCGACCGCGCGATGGCCATCGCCAACCAGATCCGCTCAGGAGTCCCGTCGGACTCGATCCACCTCGGTGACAGCGCGTTCATCGGCGTGGGCATCGCCGATGCACCATTGTTGGGCGGACCGCCGGGCGCTGTGGTGCGCCAGGTGCTGCCGGACACACCGGCAAGCCTGATCGGTTTGTTCGCGGGAGACCTCATCATCGCGGTCGACGGAGTTCCGGTGAACTCGGCCGCCGATCTCTCCAACCTGATGGATCGGCGCAGACCTGGCGACACCATCATGCTGAGCTGGATCGATCGCGCAGGCGCCCCGCGCGGCGCACCGTTGACCCTGGCGAAGGGGCCAGTCGGCTGATCTCGATTGTCGACGTCCGGTCTGCTCAGCCGACCAGACGGTCGATCCGGACCAGGGCCGCCGCGCACACCGGCAGGTAAGCCATCGCCCACCAGGGCACCTCGAAGCGGACCCGGCACCCATCCGCGGTACCGGTCACCTGGTGGCCGGTGGCCGGTACCCCGGCCACCGCCCAGGTCCAGCGGTGACCGGCGTCGAACTCGGTGACGGTGAACGGCAGCCGAACACCCGCGACCGTCCAGACCGTTCCCCTGGCACCCGGATGCAACTGCCGGCCGCCACTGTCCAATTCTGCGCGCCGCACCGACGGTCCCCACCGCGGCCATTCGCGAACATCGATCAACAGCTTCCACACCACTTCGGGCGGGACGTCGATATGCCGGTCGACATGGGCGGTGGGCGGCCACAGCGCTATCCCCATGGGCGGAACGCTACAGCCGCCCATCCCGGCAGCGATCGACCCGGCACGCGGGCACTCCCCGGCCGTATCCCGCCGGGTCCGGCCGGACCGCCTAGGATCTACGGTCATGGAAGGCTCAGTGACCGTGCACATGTCCGCGCCGGCCGACAAGATCTGGAATCTCATCGCCGACGTCCGCAACACCGGCCGGTTCTCCCCCGAGGTCTTCGAAGCCGAATGGCTCGGCGGAGCCACCGGCCCGGAACTGGGCGCGAAATTCCGCGGCCACGTCCGACGTAACGAGATCGGACCCGTGTACTGGACCACCTGCCGCGTCACCGCCTGCGAACCCGGCAGGGAGTTCGGCTTCGCCGTCCTCGGGCCGGGCGACCAGGCGGTCAACAACTGGCACTACCGGCTGACTCCCAGAGGTGACGGCACCGATGTCACGGAGTCGTTCCGCCTCAACAGTGCGCTACCGGTCCGGGTGTTCTGGATGTTCGCCGGCTATCTGCGCGGCCGGCGCAACGTCCGCGATATGCGCACCACACTGGAACGGATCAAGGCAGTAGTCGAACAGGACTGACCCCGCAGGCCCGGCACCGGCCCTACTGTTGGAGGCGGAGGACCGCGGGATTCGCAATCCCCGGCGAGGACGGGACGGTAACTGATGGGCATCGCGACCCGAATCAACGGCGAGCCGCCACCGCACGTGCCACTCGCCGACATCGAGATGGGGACCCAGGACTTCTGGGCCCGCAACGACACCTTCCGCGACGGCGCGTTCGCCACCCTGCGCAGCGAGGCCCCGGTCCGGTTCGTCAACGAGATCGAGTTCGAGGGTTTCGAGACTGGTGCGGGTCACTGGGCGCTGATGCGGTTCGACGACGTGCATTACGCCAGCCGGCACCCGGAGGTCTTCAGCTCCTACCCGAATATCACCATCGCCGATCAGGCACCCGAGGTGGCCGAGTACTTCGGCTCGATGATCGCCTTGGACGATCCACGGCACGCCCGACTGCGCAGCATCGTCCGCAGCGCCTTCACCCCCAGGGTGGTGGCCCGCACCGAGGAATCCGTCCGGGACCGGGCACGACGGCTGGTGACCGACATGGTCGCCAACCACCCGGATGGTCGCGGCGAACTGGTTTCGGAGTTGTCCGGACCGCTGCCACTGCAGGTGATCTGCGACATGATGGGCATCCCGGAGGCCGACCACCAGCAGATATTCCACTGGACCAACATCATCCTCGGCTTCGGCGACCCAGACCTGACCACCGACTTCGACGAGTTCATGAAGGTGGCCATCGACATCGGGGCCTACGCCACCGCACTGGCCGATGACCGTCGGGCCAACCCGCGCGACGACCTCACCACCGCACTGGTGGCCGCCGAGGTCGACGGCGAACGGCTGACCTCGGCGGAGATCGCCTCGTTCTTCATCCTGCTGGCCATCGCCGGCAACGAGACCACCCGCAACGCCATCAGTCACGGTGTGCTGGCGCTCACCCGCTATCCGGAGCAGCGCGAGATCTGGTGGGACGATTTTGACACCCACTCCCAGACGGCGGTGGAGGAGATCGTGCGCTGGGCCTCGCCGGTGGTCTACATGCGGCGCACCACGACCCGCGATGTGGAGGTCGGCGGTACTCGAATCGCCAAGGGCGACAAGGTGACCATGTGGTACGCCTCGGCCAACCGCGACGAGGACAAGTTCGACAATCCGTGGCTGTTCGACGTGACTCGCGCCCCCAATCATCATCTCGGGTTCGGCGGCGGCGGGACCCACTTCTGCCTGGGCGC
>JAHZJY010000320.1 GCA_022600695.1 Actinomycetes bacterium
GGCGCCGGAGATGTCGGTGGCGGTCAACTCCGCGGTGGCCGGCCGGCCGGAGATCGCTCTGGGCGACGTGCTGGGCAGCAACGTCGTCAACATCGGGCTGATCCTGGGGATCGCACTGCTGTTCGCGGCGATCCTGGTGGACGGCGGCACCCTGACTCGCGAATACCCGGCTGCCGCCGCCGCCCCGGTGGTGGTCGGGTTGCTGGCCGTCGACGGAACGCTGGGGCGGGTCGACGGGCTGGTCCTCTTGGTGGTCTTCGCGGCGTGGTTGACCCAGAGCGTGATCGCGGCGCGCCGGATCAGGGCACTGACCCCGCCCACGCTGCCGGAGCGCTCCCGGACCTCGGTGGTGGTCAACCTGGGGCTGGGCCTGGCGCTGCTCGTCGCCGCCGGCCGGGTCATCCTCACCGGGGCGGTCGGCTTCAGCGAGGCCCTGGGCTGGGACGGCTTCGTCGTCGGTGCGGTGTTGGTGGCGCTGGGGACATCGGCTCCTGAGCTGGCGACCGTGCTGATTGCCCGGGTGCGCGGCCATGACGCCGTGGCGGTCGGCACCCTGCTGGGCAGCAACATCTTCAACACCCTGCTGATCGTGGGCACCGCCGCGGTCATCCACCCCATCGCCGTCGACAGTTTCCAGACCGATGTCGGGGTGGTGGCCAGCGCCGTGCTGGTGCTGCTGATCATCCCGTTCGCCGGACGGCTGACGCGCTGGCGCAGCCTTCCCCTGCTGTGTTCCTACGCGTTCGTTCTGGCGCTGCTGGCCACATGAGGTGAGCCGATGACGCCACCCGATGCGTGCTGAGAAAGGTCGCGCAACCCCGGCACAGGGGCCGACTCGGCGGTAACCTCGTGGATGCAGCCAGATTCGCGCAGCCAGAGGATGCAGCGCCGGAAGGAATGCTCATGGCCAGTCCCGCCCCCGCCGCCCGTCGCCACCATGTCGTGATCATCGGCTCCGGATTCGGCGGGTTGAATGCGGCCAAAGCCCTCAAACGGGCCGACGTCGACGTCACCGTGGTCGCCAAAACCACCAGTCATCTCTTCCAGCCGCTGCTCTACCAGTTGGCGACCGGGATCCTGTCGGCCGGTGATATCGCGCCCACCGCCCGGCTGATCCTGAAAAAGAACAAGAACTGCGCGGTGCTGCTCGGCGATGTGGAGAAAGTCGATCTGGCGAACGGGACCGTCACCTCCAAGCTGATGTCCATGGAGACCGTGCTGCCCTTCGACAGCCTGATCGTGGCCGCCGGCGCGCAGCAGAACTATTTCGGCAATGACCACTTCGCCACCTACGCCCCGGGGATGAAGACCATCGACGATGCCCTGGAGGTCCGCGGGCGCATCATGGGCGCCTTCGAGGCGGCCGAGGTGACCACCGACCCGGCTGAGCGGACCCGACGGCTGACGTTCGTGGTGGTCGGCGGCGGACCCACCGGTGTCGAATTGGCCGGCCAGATCGCCGAACTCGCCCGGCGCACCCTGCCGGGGGCGTTCCGCACCATCGACCCGACCGAGTGCCGGGTGATGCTGATCGACGGTGCGCCGTTCGTCCTGTCGCCGATGGGGGAGAACCTGGGCCGAAAGGCCCAGGCGCGCCTGGAGAAGATGGGCGTGGAGATGCACTGCAACTCCGTGGTGACCGACGTCGACTACATGGGAATCACCGTCAAGGACAAGGACAGCGGCGAGGAGCGCCGGGTGGAGTGCGCGTGCAAAGTCTGGGCGGCCGGCGTGCAGGCCAGCCCGTTGGGGGCCACCCTGGCCGCGCAGTGCGACGGTACCGACGTCGACCGGTCCGGCCGGGTGGTCGTCGAACCGGATCTCACCGTGAAGGGATATCCGAACGTTTTCGTCATCGGCGATATGGCCGCGGTGCCGGGGGTGCCCGGGGTGGCCCAGGGTGCCATTCAGGGCGCCGGCTATGCGACCAAACACATCAAGCGCATCGTCCGGGGCGTCGACGACCCGGCGGCCCGGGAGCCGTTCAAGTATTTCGACAAGGGCAGTATGGCCACGATCTCGCGTCATCATGCGGTGGCCAAGATCGGCAAGCTGGAGTTCGGCGGCTATATCGCCTGGCTGTCGTGGCTTTTCCTGCACCTGCTGTACCTGGTCGGATTCAAGAACCGGATCAGCACGCTGTTCAGCTGGATCATCACCTTCACCTCCAACAGCAGGGGGCAGTTGGCCACCACCAGCCAGTGGGTCTACGCCCGGCTCGCGATGGGGATGCTGGAGAAACAGCTACAGCAATCGGGTCAGAACAACCAACGTGGCGCCGACGTTGTCGAGCGTGCCGAGGAACTCGACCGGGCCTGACCGCCGGGCGGAGCAGCGATGACCTGTTGCATCGTCGGTCTGCTGCTCCTGATGGTCGTCGGACGGTTGCGCCGGATCTTCGGTGGCCGGGCCGGGGAACCCGCGCTTTTCGCGCCGGTTGCGCGACGCCCGGCCGCCGGCCAGGACCCGGCCGCGGTGGCGGCCCTGAACTCGGAGCCGGCGGCGCGGATGCGGCCCGCGACGGCTAATGTGCTGCGCTACTGTGCTTTCGGCATCATCGTCTGTCTGGTCGGCGTCCCGGTTCTGGTGTGGACGGGAGCGCTGCACAACGCGGGTTCGGCGACCGGATGGCTCCTGCGCTGCGCCTGCTACCTGGCCGCCGTCATCGCCGCGGCCGCGCTGAGCCGGTCCGGAACGATCTGGCGTGCCCCCGCGGGTGTGGGCACACTGCTGATCGTCGTCGGAGCGGTGATCTTCGAATTGAGCGTCATCGATATGCACATCTTCGGCGTCATCGACATCGA
>JAHZJY010000321.1 GCA_022600695.1 Actinomycetes bacterium
CGCCGGGGCGTGCGGCTCGTGGCGCAATGGAAAGGGCCGCCAAGTCGATCGCCTCCGCGGTCGGTGGTTCGAAAGCGGCGAAGTCGACTACGGCCGGTGCCGCCGCATCCGGAGCCGATTCAACGGCCGGCAGCTCGAAGGCCGGCAGCTCGAAGGACAGCGGCTCGAAGGACAGCGGCTCGAAGGACAGTTCCGACTAGCCGGTAGTCGAATGCATATCGTCCCCCTTCCTGATTCGGGAGGGGGACGATGTGTTCGAGTTGCCGGTGCCAGGTGATTCCGGTCAGTCCGAGCCGCGGTCGGTGCGTTTGCGGCGCTTGATGCCGACGCCGCCCCACAGTGAGAACCCTTTGATTTTCACCCTCGGCGCGCCCGGGGCGCCCTCGCCCTGGGCCTCCCGGTCGAAACCGCCCATGACACCGTGACCTTGGATCTCGACGTTGACCTCCGGCGGCAGCAGAATGGTCTGGCCGCCGAGAATCGAGTACGCGTGAATCTCGACATCGGCTGAGGTGAAGTCGGCATATCGCAGGTCCACCACACCTCCGCCGAAGAGTGTGAACGTCGTCATCCGGCCGGGTATGTACCAGCGTCCCGTCCGCTCGAAACCGCTCATGATGGCCAGCAGCATGGTTGACGGGGCCGGCCGACTCTTGCCGCGCCGGTACTCCATGGCCTCGGGCAGATCGTCGGTGAGGCGCTCGAGTTCGTCGTAGCTCTTCGCCGAGTAGGCCTTGGCCAACCGGGTCTCGTACTCATCGAGAGTCAATCGGTCATGGGAGGCGGCCTCGGAGAGCAACTGGGCGACCTGAATTCGGTCGTCGTCGGAAGCCCGCGTTCGCGCTTCGCGGGGCGTGGGATTGCTCATGGTCACCTCTCACCCTACGACCCGGAAACCGGCCTGCGAAAGCACGGTCGATATCTGTCATCCAGGCGTTATCCCAGGGCCCTCGAAGTGAACCGCTAGCCGGCCCAGCGCGGCGGCCGTTTCTCCAGAAACGCCAGCATGCCCTCGCGGGCCTCGTCGGAGACGAACAGTCGGGCCGACTCTTCGGCGAGGCGATCGGCGTCGCGGTCGAATTCGGCCAGGACCCCCGCGGTGGTCAGCGCTTTCGACGCTGTCAGCCCCTGCGGTGAGGCCTTCGCCAACTCGGCCGTGATCTCCGCGACCGCGACATTGATGTCTTCCGCGGCCGTCGTCAGCAGGCCGATATCGGCGGCCCGCCGGGCGTGGAACATCTCGCCGGTCAGGTAGTAGCGGGCGGCCGCGCGTGGGTCCAGCTTGGGCAGCAGGGTCAGCGAAATGATGGCCGGGGCCACCCCGATGCGGGCCTCGGTGAGCGCGAAGGTGCTGTCCGGACCGGCGACCGCGATATCGCAGGCGCCGACCAGACCCATACCGCCGGCCCGCACATGACCGTTGACGGCCGCGATCACCGGTAGCGGGTGCGCCACGATCGACCGCAGCAGCGCAGCGAGTTCACGGGCGCGCCCGAGAGCGGCCTGCCGCGGATCGCCGCCGGTCGCTTCGGAGAGATCCGCGCCCGCACAGAACGTATTCCCGGTATGGCCCAGCACGACAGCGCGGGTATCGGCTTCCCCTGCTGCCCGGCGCAGACCGTCGCGCAACTGACCGACCAGCGCGGTGGACAGCGCATTGCGGTTGTGCGGTGAGTCCAGCGTCAGCCGGACCACCCGACCATCGGATTCGTATCCGACCAGCTGTTTCATCAGTACGACCTGGGCAGGCCGAGTGAGGTCTGGGCGATGAAGTTCAGCACCATCTCCCGGCTCACCGGGGCGATGCGGCCCAGCCGGGACGCGGTTAGCATGGCCGCGATGCCGTACTCCCGGGACAGGCCATTGCCGCCGTGGGACTGCACGGCCTGGTCGACCGCCCGGGCGGAGGCCTCGCCGGCGGCGTACTTGGCCATATTCGCCGCCTCGGCGGCGGCCACATCGTCGCCGGCGTCGTAGAGGGCGGCGGCCTTCTGCATCATCAACTTGGCCAGTTCCAGTTCGATGTGATTCTGCGCCAGCGGATGGGCGAGACCTTGATGCGCGCCGATCGGCGTTTTCCAAACCTGCCGGGTCTTGACGTACCGGCAGGCCTTGTCCAGGGCCAGCCGGCCCATGCCGACCGCGCTGGCGGCGCCCATGATCCGCTCCGGGTTCAGCCCGGCGAACAACTGGGCGATCGCCGCGTCCTCGGCGCCCACCAGGGCGTCGGCCGGGAGCCGCACCTCGTCGATGAACACCTGGAACTGGCTCTCCGGCATGGTCAGCTCCATCGGGATTCCGGTGAAGGTGAAGCCCGGGGCGTCGGTGGGCACGATGAACAACGCCGGCCGCAGACTGCCGGTCCTGGTGTCCTCGGTACGGCCGACCACGAGCACCGCCTGAGCCTGGTCGACACCGGAGATCCACACCTTCTGTCCGGACAGGATCCAGTCGCTGCCGTCGCGGCGGGCGGTGGTGGTGATGCGGTGCGAGTTCGACCCCGCGTCCGGTTCGGTGATGGCGAACGCCATGGTGATCGAACCGTCGGCGATACCGGGAACCCAGCGCGCGCGCTGCTCGTCGGTGCCGTACTTGGCGATGATGGTGCCGTTGATCGCCGGCGAGACCACCATCATCAGCAGCGGGCAGCCGCCGGCCGAGAGTTCCTCCATCACCAGCGCCAACTCGTACAGTCCGGCGCCGCCGCCGCCGTACTCCTCCGGCAGGTTCACGCCGATGAAGCCGAGTTGGCCGGCCTCGGACCACAGTTCGTCGGTGTTCCCGCCGGAGCGGGCCTTCCCGAGGTAGTACTCGGAGCCATAGTTGGCCGCCAGTGCGGCGACGGATTTTCGCAGCGCCTGCCGTTCCGGGCTCTCGACGAAGCTGGTGTCGGTCATGGTGTTCCCTCCGGGGTGTTCGTCGGTCTACCGGGCGTCAGCCCGGGCTTCGACCCGGGCCAGGACAGCACCCACATCGACCTGCTGGCCGACGGTGACATCGAGTTGGCTGAGTACCCCGGCGACCGGTGCTTCGATGGTGTGCTCCATCTTCATCGCCTCCAGCCACACCAGCGGCTGCCCGGCGGTGACGGTATCGCCCAGGTCGGCCCCCAGCCGGATCACCGATCCGGGCATCGGCGCCAACAGCGAGCCCTCCTCGACGACCGAGTCAGGGTCGGCGAAACGGGGCACTGCGAGCAGAGCGACCGTGCCGGAGGGGGCGTCGACGTAGACCTGGTCACCGCAGCGATACACGGCGAATGCGCTGGCCACAGCGGTTTCACCCACCTGTGAGGCCAGCACGACCTCGTCGGGTCCGGCCGATATCAGGCTGACGCCGACGTCATCGGGAAGGATCAGCCCGGTCCGGGTGAATCGGTACCGCACCCGGTGCTCGGTGTCGTCGCCGTCGACGAACGTCTTGTGCTGATCGCCGGAGACGACGTTACGCCAGCCGCTGGGGACACCGCGCATGACGACTGCGGCCGCCCGGTTTCCGGCGGCGTCGGACAGTGCGGCGGCGATCGCGCAGAGCCGTACCTCGTGCTCCGTCGCCAAGGGGACGGCCAGTTCACCGAGACCGTGGGTGTCGAAGAACGCGGTGTCGGTGGCGCCGGCCAGGAACGCGGGGTGGCGCAGCACGTTGACCAGCAGATCGCGGTTGGTGCGGGGGCCGTGCAGCAGGGTGCGGGTCAGCGCATCGGCGAGCACCTGCGCTGCCCGGTCCCGGGTCGGCGCGTAGGAGATCACCTTGGCCAGCATCGGATCGTAGTGGATCGGGACCACCGAGCCGCCGACGACACCGGAATCCAGCCGGATGCCGGTTGTCGTCAGTAGGCCGAATTGCGTTGTCGCACCGGGCACCTCGAAGTGGTGGATCGGTCCGGCCTGGGGCTGCCAGCCGCGCGCCGGATCCTCGGCGTAGAGCCTGGCCTCGATGGAGTGACCCGTCGTGGGGGGCGGCTCGGCCGGCAGCGGTTCGCCGTCGGCCACCATCAACTGCAGCTCCACCAGGTCAGTTCCGGTGGTGAGTTCGGTGACCGGGTGTTCCACCTGAAGGCGGGTGTTCATCTCCAGGAAGAAGAACTCACCGGCCGCGCCCGCTGAGGGGTCCGCCAGGAACTCCACGGTGCCGGCGCCCGTGTATCCGATGGCGGTCGCAGCCAGTCTGGCAGCCTCGAAGAGTCGCTCCCTCATGGCCGGAATCCGTTGTACCAGCGGCGAGGGCGCTTCCTCGATGATCTTCTGGTGGCGGCGCTGGATCGAGCACTCCCGTTCGCCGAGCGCCCATACCGTGCCGTTCCGGTCAGCCATGATCTGGACCTCGATATGACGGCCGCCCGGTAGGTAGCGCTCACAGAACACCGTCGGGTCGCCGAAGGCGGAGTGCGCCTCCCGCCGTGCGGCGCGCACCTGCTCAGTGAGGTGGTCCAGCGAATCCACCACCCGCATCCCGCGTCCGCCGCCACCTGCCGATGCCTTGACCAGTACCGGTAACTGCTCCGCGGTCACGGTGTCGGGGTCCAGTTCGGGGAGGACCGGCACGCCGGCGTCCGCCATCATCTGCTTGGCCGCGATCTTGGAACCCATTGATTCGACAGCTGCCGGCGGTGGGCCGATCCATGTCAGGCCGGCGTCGGTCACGGCACGGGCGAAACCGGCATTCTCCGAGAGGAATCCGTAACCGGGATGAACTGCATCCGCGCCGGAGGCCCGGGCGGCATCGAGGAGTTCCCCGGCGTCGAGATAGCTGTCGATACGTACTCGGGCGTCTGCCTCGGTGGCGTGCACCGACCCGGCATCCGGATCGGTATGGACGGCGACGGTGCCGATGCCCAGGCGTCGGCAGGTGGCGAATACCCGGCGGGCGATCTCGCCCCGGTTGGCGACCATGACTCTGGTGATCATGCGTTGTACTTTCCGCTCATCGTCACATCCGGAAGACGCCGAACTTCGACGTCCCCTCGATCGGGCCGTTGGCGATGGCGGACAGGCATATTCCCAACACCGTCCGGGTATCACGCGGGTCGATCACCCCGTCGTCGTAGAGCCGCCCGGACAGGAACATCGGCAGTGATTCAGCCTCGATCTGGGTCTCCACCGCGGCCCGCAGAGCCGCGTCGGCCTGCTCGTCGACCTCCTTGCCGCGTGCCTCCGTCGCGGCTCTGTTGACGATGGAGAGCACCCCGGCCAGCTGGGCCCCGCCCATGACCGCGGATTTGGCGCTCGGCCATGCGAACAGGAACCGGGGGTCATAGGCGCGGCCGCACATCCCGTAATGTCCGGCGCCGTAGGAGGAGCCGATCAGCAACGAGATATGCGGCACCGCGGAGTTGGATACCGCGTTGATCATCATCGCGCCGTGTTTGATCATCCCGGCTTCCTCGTAGCTCTTGCCCACCATGTAGCCGGTGGTGTTGTGCAGGAACAACAGCGGGGTGTTGGACTGATTGGCCAGTTGGATGAACTGGGTGGCCTTCTGTGACTCTTCGGAGAACAGCACCCCGCGGGCGTTGGCGAGGATGCCGATCGGGTATCCGTGGACGCCGGCCCAGCCGGTGACCAGCGATGTGCCGTAGAGCGGTTTGAACTCATCGAAGTCGGAACCGTCCGCGACCCTGGCGATCACCTCCCGGGGGTCGAACGGGATCCGCAGATCGGCGGGGACGACGCCGAGCAACTCGCCCGGGTCCGCGTGGGGTTCGGTGAAGGCCCGCGGTGCCGGCCCGTGCTTGACCCAGTTCAGCCTCGCGACGATGCGCCGGCCGATCCGCAGCGCGTCGAGTTCGTCGACGGCGAAATAGTCGGCCAGGCCGGATGTGCGGGCGTGCATCTCGGCCCCGCCGAGGGATTCGTCGTCGGACTCTTCGCCGGTGGCCATCTTCACCAGGGGCGGTCCGGCGAGGAACACTTTGGAGCGTTCCTTGATCATCACCACGTAGTCCGACAGGCCCGGTACGTAGGCACCGCCCGCGGTGGAGTTGCCGAACACCAGCGCGATGGTCGGGATTCCGGCGGCCGAGAGTCGGGTGAGATCCCGGAACATCCGCCCGCCCGGGATGAAGATCTCCTTCTGGGTGGGCAGATCGGCGCCGCCGGACTCCACCAGGGAGATCATCGGTAGCCGGTTCTCGAGGGCGATCTGGTTAGCCCGCAGGACTTTCTTCAGTGTCCACGGATTGGAGGTCCCGCCCTTGACGGTCGGGTCGTGGGCGACCAGCATGCACTCCACTCCCTCGACCACCCCGATACCTGTGACCAGGCTGGCGCCCACCAGGAAGTCGGTCCCGTAAGCGGCGAGTGGACACAGTTCCAGGAACGGCGAGTCCGGGTCGATCAGCAACTCGATGCGCTCGCGCGGAGTCATCTTGCCCCGCCCATGATGGCGTTCAACGTATTTGGGCCCGCCGCCGGCGAGGGCCGTTGCCAGTGCGGCATCCAGTTCGACCAGTTTGGCGGTCATCGCCGCGGCCGCCTCGGCATATCCGGGGGAGGCCGGGTCGAGCGTGCTGCGCAGCGCCGTCATACGCGACCCGATGGGCTTCCGGCGGCCGCCGTCACGGCCGATACCCCAGCGTCTTGGCGGCCAGGGCGGTCATGATCTCGGTGGTGCCGCCGCCGATCCCGAGAATGCGCATATCCCGGTACTGGCGCTCGATCTCGGATTCGGCCATGTAGCCCATTCCGCCGAAGAGTTGCACGGCCTGGTTGGCCACCCATTCGCCGGCCTCCACGGCGGTGTTCTTGGCGAAGCAGACAGCGGTGATCAGATCGGTATCGCCGGCATCTGATGTCGCCGACCCGGCGGCTCCGGCCAGTTGTCGCTCCACCACATTTCGCGAGTACACCCGTGCGACGTCGATACGCCGGGCCATCTCAGCGAGGGTGTTCTGCACGCTCTGCCGGGCGATCAACGCCTTGCCGAACGTTTCGCGGTCCCGGCACCACGCGACGGTGATATCCAGGCATCGCTGTGCGCTCGAGTAGGCCTGTACCGCGAGGCCGATACGTTCGGCCACGAATGCCTGAGCGATCTGCAGGAAGCCGGTGTTCTCGGCGCCGATGAGATTCCGTGCGGGCACTCGGGCGTCGGTGAAGGACAGTTCGGCGGTGTCGGAGGATCGCCAGCCCATCTTGGCCAGCTTGCGGCTGATCTCGAAACCCGGTGTGCCCTTCTCGATGACCAGCATCGAGATGCCGGCCGCCCCGGGGCCGCCGGTGCGAACCGCGGCCACCACGTAGTCCCCGCGCACCGCCGAGGTGATGTAAGTCTTGGAGCCGTTGACGATGAAGTGGTCGCCCTCCGGGCCGGAACAGCGAACGGCGGTGGTGCGCAGGTGTGCGACGTCGGATCCGCCTCCGGGCTCGGTGATCGCCAGCGACCCGATCAACTCCCCGGCCAGGGTGGGCTTGACGAACGCCTCGATGAGCCGGTCATCGCCGGAGGCGATCATGTGCGGTACCGCGATGCCGACGGTGAACAGCGAGGCGAATACCCCGCCGGGGGTGCCGGCCTCATGTAGTTCCTCGCAGATGACCGCCACATCCGCCGCATCGCCGCCCTCGCCGCCGACCCGCTCGTCGAATCCAACGCCGAGTAGCCCGGCGGCGGCGGTGCGCCTGCTCAGGTCGCGGGGCAGCTCCCCGGCCTGCTCCCACTCGTCGATATGCGGCAGGATCTCCCGCTCGGCGAAGGTGCGGACCGATTTTCGTAGCTGGTCGCGCTCGGGTGTGGTCCAGATGCTCACGGGAGGATCTCCTCGGGGATGTCGACGTGACGGCTGCGCAACCATTCGCCCAGCCCTTTGGCCTGGGGATCGAACCGGGCCTGGTAGGCGACGCCCTTGCCGAGGATGCCGTCGATGACGAAGTTGACGGCACGTATACCGGGTAGCAGGTGCCGGGTGACCGGCAGGCCCTGGACCTCGGGCAGGAGTTCGCGGATCATCTCGACGGTCAGGGTGGTGGCCAGCCAGCGCCACTGGGCGTCGGTACGCACCCACACCCCGATATTCGCGCCGCCGCCTTTGTCGCCGCTGCGGGCCCCGGCGATGATTCCCAGCGGTAGCCGCCGGGTCAGTCCGCCGGGCACAGGCTCGGGGAGAGCGGGTGATTCGGCGGGGGCGAGTTCCAGGCTCTCGGTGGCCGGCGGAATGGGAACCCGGGTGCCGTCGGCGTGGACCGCCGTGTGCGCGACCTCGCCGGCGCGGACATACCCCGCGGTGAACAGTCCGTAGACCGCCGCACCGGACGGCGGGGCGGTGGTGTGAAACCCGGGATAGCTCGCCAGCGCGAGTTCCACTGCCGCCGAGGAGAATCGGCGCCCGACGGTGTCTTGATCGGGATCACGGGCCGTACAGGTGAGCAGAGCGCTGGCGGTCTGCTCGGTATCCGCGTCGGGTTGATCGGTGCGGGCCAGGGTCCACTCGACCTCAGCGGGCCGGTCGGTCAGCGCCGTCTCCAACTGCCGCCGCACCAGGTCGGCTTTGGCGTCGATATCCAGGCCGGTCAGCACGAACGTCACCGCGTTGCGGTACCCGCCGATGCTGTTCAGTGAAACCTTCAGCGTGGGTGGGGGTGGTTCGCCGCGGGTTCCGCGGATCAGCACCCGGTCGGGGCCGTCGTCGGACAACTCGATGGTGTCGAACCGGGCCGTCGCATCCGGGTTGGCGTAGCGGGCACCGGTGATCTCGTAGAGCAACTGGGCGGTGACCGTGCCGATACTGACCTGGCCGCCGGTGCCGGGGTGTTTGGTGATCACCGCGGAGCCGTCGGCGTGCAGCTCGGCCAGCGGGAAGCCGGCGTAGCCCAGGTCGGCGACCTCGGTGAAGAACGAGTAATTACCGCCGGTCGCCTGCGCGCCGCACTCGATGACGTGGCCGGCCACCACCGCCCCGGCGATCCGGTCGTAATCGTGGGTCCCCCAGCCGAAGTGCGCGGCAGCCGGCCCCACCACCACCGAGGCGTCGGTCACCCGGCCGGTGACCACGATGTCGGCGCCGGAGTTCAAGCAGTCGACGATTCCCCAGGCACCGAGGTAGGCATTGGCGGTCAACACCTGCGGAAAGCGAAGTTCGGTAGCCCGTGGCAGCAGGTCGTCACCCTCCACATGGGCGACCGTCACCGGTACGCCCAGTCGCCGGGCAAGGTCGCGGATGGCCTGTGCCAGCCCGGCCGGGTTGAGGCCGCCGGCGTTGGTGACGAGGCGAACACCGCGATCATGGGCCAGGCCCAGGCATTCCTCGAGTTGGGTGAGGAAAGTCCTCGCGTACCCGCGATCGGGGTACTTCACCCGGTCCCGGCCCAGGATCAGCATGGTCAATTCAGCAAGATAGTCGCCGGTCAGGTAGTCCAACTCTCCGCCGGTCAGCATCTCCCGCATCGCGGTCGTCCGGTCGCCGTAGAAGCCCGAACAGTTTCCGATCCGCACCGGTCCGGAGTGCGGGGACGTTGTCACGGTGAACCCTCCCTGGTCAGCAGCGGACCGACCAACCGGTAGGTTACCCGAGCCGGCCTCGCCGGCGAAGGGGCGTGTCGGTGCGGCGACACGCCGCAGGCGGGTGCGGTGTTCGCACGCCCGCGGGCAGGCTGAGGCGCTTTGGATAACCCGTCGCTCAGCGGCTATCATCAGGTAACTCGCCGGCGCCGAACTACCGCGCGGCAGCAATTCACAAGGAGACGTCTGATATGGCTGTGCCCAAGCGCCGGATGTCGCGCTCGAACACCCGCAGTCGGCGCGCGCAGTGGAAAGCGACCGAACCCGGCCTCGTCACCGTGTCCGTCGGCGGTCGACAGCACAAGGTGCCCCGCCGGCTGCTCAAGGCCGCCCGCCTCGGTTTGATCGACCTCGACAAGCGCTGATCGACGGTCAGCCGCCGACGAATTGCCTGCTGACGCGGCGCGTCTCTCAGACGAATCTAAGTCGATTGGTTGACACTGAACCCCGTGCGAATTCTTGTGGTCGATGACGACCGGGCGGTGCGGGAGTCCTTGCGGCGTTCGCTGTCCTTCAACGGTTACTCCGTAAACCTCGCTGAGGACGGGGTGGAAGCCCTGGAGGCGATCACCAACGAACGTCCCGACGCGGTGGTGCTGGACGTGATGATGCCGCGGCTCGATGGGCTGGAGGTGTGCCGACAACTGCGCAGTACCGGCGACGATCTGCCGATCCTGGTGCTGACCGCGCGCGATTCGGTATCCGAGCGGGTGTCCGGGCTCGACGCCGGTGCCGACGACTACCTGCCGAAACCGTTCGCGCTCGAGGAGCTGCTGGCCAGGCTGCGGGCGTTATTGCGCCGCACCGGGCCGGAGGAACCGAGCGACGCGGCGGTGATGACATTCGGTGACCTCACGCTGGACCCGGCTACCCGCGAGGTGCACCGCGGGAAGCGTGCCATCAGCCTCACCCGCACCGAGTTCGCGCTGCTGGAAATGCTCATCGCCAATCCCCGTCGGGTGCTCACCAGAAGTCGCATCCTCGAGGAGGTGTGGGGCTTCGACTTCCCGACCTCGGGTAACGCGCTGGAGGTGTACGTCGGTTACCTGCGCCGCAAGACCGAAGCCGAAGGAGAGTCGCGGCTGATTCACACCGTTCGCGGGGTGGGTTACGTGCTGCGCGAGACACCGCCCTGATGTTTGGATCCTGATGTTCGGACGCAAACGGCGCTCGCGAGCCGGTCGGGGGCCGGCGCAAGTCACCACATCGTTGTCATTGCGATGGCGGGTGATGCTGCTGGCCATGTCGATGGTGGCGATGGTCGTGGTGCTGATGGCGGTGGCGGTGTACGCCGTGGTCTCCGCCGCGCTGTACACCGATATCGACAACCAGTTGCAGAGCCGGGCCCAGCTGCTGATCGCCAGCGGTTCGCTGGCCGCTGATCCGGCCAAGGCCATCGAGGGCACCGCGTACTCCGATGTCAACGCGATGTTGGTCAACCCCGGCCGATCCGTCTATACCGCCAACCAGCAGGGCCAGACGCTTCCGGTCGGCGAGCCGGAGAAAGCCGTTATCCGGGGTGAGCTTTTCATGTCCCGCCGCACCGTCGGAGCCCAGCGGGTGCTGGGGATTCACCTGCCGAACGGCAGTGCACTTCTGATTTCCAAGAGCCTGCAGCCCACCAACGCGGTGATGACCGAGCTCAAGTGGGTCCTGCTGGCGGTTGGCGGAATCGGGGTGGTGATTGCCGCGGTGGCCGGCGGCATGGTCGCCAGAACCGGTCTGCGTCCGGTGGTTCAGTTGACCGACGCCGCTGAACGGGTCGCCCGCACCGATGATCTGCGGCCGATCCCGGTGTTCGGCAGCGACGAACTGGCCCGGCTGACCGAAGCGTTCAACGCCATGCTTCGCGCGCTGGCTGAGTCGCGGGAGCGGCAGGCCCGGCTGGTCGCCGACGCCGGCCACGAACTGAAGACCCCGCTGACCTCGCTACGCACCAACGTCGAGTTGCTGATGGCCTCCGGTGCGCCCGGTGCTCCGCCGATTCCGGAGAGCGAACTGAGTGAACTTCGGGCGGATGTGATCGGCCAGGTCGAGGAATTGTCCACCCTGGTCGGAGACCTGGTGGACCTCACCCGCGAAGACAACGCCGGCGGCGACGTGCTCGAGGACGTCGAGATGACCGAGGTCATCGACCGCAGCCTGGAACGTGTCCGCCGCCGCCGCAGCGATATCCGGTTCGATATCGACGCCTCGGGCTGGCAGGTCCACGGAGATGCGGCCGGCCTGTCCCGGGCTGTGCTCAACCTGCTTGACAATGCGGCGAAGTGGAGTCCGCCCGGCGGGACGGTAACCCTCAGGCTGCACCGGGTCGATGCCGCCCATGCCGAACTCATGGTCTCCGACGAGGGTCCCGGAATCGCGCCGGAGGAACGGGGTCTGGTCTTCGCACGGTTCTATCGGTCAACATCGGCCCGGGCCATGCAGGGTTCGGGGCTGGGCCTGGCGATCGTCAAACAAGTCGTGGTCAAACACGGCGGAATGATTCGGATCGGCGAGACCGCGCCCGGCGGAGATCCTCCGGGCACCGCTTTCTTCGTGCTGCTTCCGGGGAGTCCGACCTCCTCGTCCTACCGCTCGCCGTCCGCCCACAGCGGAATCTCCTCGCTCAACGGTGGGGTCGGGGGAGAAGTCGGAGGCCATAGCGGGAACGCATCAGCCGTACCGATTGTTATCTCAGTGGACTCTCAGTAGCACCCGGCAGGCTGACGTCGAGCATGTTGCGTCAGCAGGCCTGCCTCATCACCACGGCGTGTTCGCGCGTCGCCTACAGGAAAAGAGCGCAGCAGCGACTATGACAGACGACCCGCGGTACCCGCAGTCGCAGCATCCCGGCCAGCGTGTGCCCAACCAGCAGCCGGCGCCGGGCTACTCCCAGCAGTACGACTGGCGGTACGCCGGCGTTCAGCAGCCGTACGACCCGTACCGCGCGGCCCGTGCCGGTAACACCGCCGTCATGCCGCCGGTCGGCGTCGCGGCTCCCGCGAAGCGCTCCCGCCCGTTGGCGTTGGCCGCGGGTGCCTTGGCGATCGCCGTCGTCTCGGCCGGTGTTGGCGGGATGGTCGCGGTGATGGCTCAGCCGGACAGCCTGCCCATCACGACCGTCGGCGCCGCCGGGCCGGATGTGCGCAGCGTCCCGACGGCGAACGTCCCGCTGGGATCGGTCGAACAGGTGGCGGCCAAGGTGGTGCCGAGCGTCGTCAAACTCGAGACCACGATGGGGCGCGCATCGGAAGAGGGTTCGGGCATCGTGATCTCGGCGGATGGGCTGATCCTGACCAACAGTCATGTCGTTTCCGCCGCCAAGGTGGCCCCCAACTCCAAGGGATCTCCCGTCGTGCCCGGTGGGCCCGACCGTGGCGGTACGTCCGCCGACGGCAAGAACTCCACCGTGACCTTCGCCGACGGCCGCACCGCGCAGTTCACCGTGGTGGGGACCGACCCATCCAGCGATATCGCGGTGGTGCGGGTCGACGGGGTTTCCGGTCTGACGCCGATCACGGTGGGCTCCTCGGCGAACCTGCGCGTCGGCCAGGATGTGGTGGCGGTGGGTTCGCCGCTGGGTTTGGAGGGCACCGTGACCACCGGAATCATCAGCGCGTTGAACCGCCCGGTGGCCGCCGGCGGTGATGCCAGGAACCAGAACACCGTCCTGGATGCCATCCAAACCGATGCCGCGATCAATCCCGGCAACTCCGGCGGTGCCCTGGTGAACATGAGTGGCGAACTGGTGGGCATCAACTCGGCGATCGCCACCCTCGGGGGCGACTCCCCGGAGGCTCAGAGCGGTTCCATCGGGTTGGGTTTCGCGATCCCGGTCGATCAGGCCAAGCGGATCGCCGATGAACTGATCAGTACCGGTAGCGCATCGCATGCGTCACTCGGTGTTCAGGTCAGCAATGACGTGACTGCAAACGGCGCCAAGATTGTCGAGGTCGTCGAGGACGGGGCGGCCGCCAAGGCCGGCCTGCCCAGCGGGGTGGTGGTGACCAAGGTCGACGACCGAGTGATCGGCAGCGCCAATGCGCTCGTTGCCGCTGTCCGCTCGCAGGCCCCTGGGACGGAGTTGACCCTGACCTACCTTGACGGCTCCGGCAACCCCCGGACGGTTCAGGTGACCCTCGGCAAAGCGGACCAGTGATCAGGTTGGTGTCGGAGCGTCCGGTGTCGCCGATGAGTGAGTCCTCGCGGCTGTCCCCGAGCGGATATACGGTGACAGCCATGGAACAGCCCCAGGGGTCAGTCGGCAGGGCTCTCGTGGTCGTCGTGGATGACCGCAGGGCCCGAGGATTCGCAGAGGATCACAGCGGGCCACTCGTCACCGAGTTGCTACACGAGGCGGGATTCGTCGTTGACGGTGTCGTCCTGGTGCCCGCCGAGGAGGTGGAAATCCGCAAAGCTCTCAACACCGCGGTCATCGGGGGTGTTGACCTGGTCGTCTCCGTCGGCGGCACCGGTGTCACGCCCCGCGATGTGGCCCCGGAGGCCACCCGTGCGGTGCTGGACCGGGAACTGTCCGGAATCGCCGAGGCCCTGAGGGCCTCGGGCCTGTCGGCAGGCAGCTCCGATGCGGGCCTCTCGCGTGGCCTGGCGGGAATCTCTGGAAGCACGTTGGTGGTCAACCTGGCCGGATCCCGTGCCGCGGTCCGGGATGGCATGGCGACGCTGTGTCCCTTGGCGGCGAGCGTGATCGCCGAGCTTTCCAGCCTGGAAATCTGAATCGGCGGGCGCTCGGTGAACACTGCGTTTCGGGCCTGTGACGTCGAAAAACCTCAAGCTTGTGACCTTTGTCACATTTGTCGGCCGCGATGACCGGCCGTGATCGGCTCGATAGGGCCGCAGTTAACGAAATCTTCGGTGCCGAATCGACCGGGGAGTCCTTCGATGAGCGCCAGTCGGATGCTGCCGGTGACACCGTCGAGCGCGATCGCTGGATGCGGGATAACGTTCCACCCCATCACCTTTAAGCATGTCAGAGGTCATTCGGCCCCGACGCCCGCGGACTGTTGCCCCGCCCGCCTGGCGGTCTGACCGGGGTCGGTGTCCGACTCCAGGACGGGCCGCGCCACTGCGGCACTCAGCTAAGCTGCATCGGAGGGCTTCGGTGGGGGCGTAAGTGGGGTTCGCGTTGCCCCCGGCGTCGTCGTACCGATATCTTCCTCCTGACGTCGATGTCCTGGCGCCGCATCAGAGTGGCGCCGTAGACCGGTGATCCTGAGGGTCGCCGCCGATTCAAGCTAGGGAGACCATGAAGGTTGTCGGTCGTGTTCTGGCGGCGATGGTCGTCGCGGTGGCGGGTCTGTTCGCCGGGTCGGGGACGGCTTCGGCCGGGATGGACAATCAGATGAGTCTGGTCGACGGTGGTGGCCGGACCATGACCGTCTCGCAGTGGGACACCTACCTCGACGGGGTGTTCCCCTTGGACCGCAACCGGCTGACCCGTGAGTGGTTCCACTCCGGGCGGGCCAAATACAATGTGGTC
>JAHZJY010000040.1 GCA_022600695.1 Actinomycetes bacterium
CCGTCTCGGGTACGCCGCGACTGGGTGGCGAGTAGTTTCGCTGGGATGCGGGTTGGGATAGTCGGTGCGGGAATCGCTGGACTGGCCTGCGCGGAGGCTCTGACGGGCCAGGGTCATGAGGTGGTGGTGTTCGACAAGGGCCGCGGGCCGGGGGGCCGGATGTCTACGCGGCGCTTCGACACATCACAAGGCGAGGCGCACTTCGACCACGGGGCGCAGTACTTCACCGTGCGCGATCCCGCCTTCCGGGCGCAGGTGGGCATCTGGGCTGCCGACGGCGTCGTGGCGCCGTGGACGGCTGCGGGGAGCGACGCGTATGTCGCCGTCCCAGCGATGAATTCGCTGGTCCGCAAGCTGGCCGGCCGCCACCACGTGCACTGGTCGACGCTGGTCACCGGGGTGGAACGCCATGATGGTGGCCTGGTCCTGCGCGTCGGCGCCGGCGAGGTCCGTGACGTCGACCTGGTGGTGATCGCGGTCCCCGCCGAGCAGGCCGCGACGCTGCTCGCCGACACCGCCCCGGACCTGGCCGCGTTGGCCGGCGCTGCCGTCAGCGAGCCGTGCTGGACGGTTATGGCGGCATTCTCCGAACCTGTTGCCGCCGAGCGGGATTGCTGGGCGGGTTCCGGTGACGGCGTCGTCGGCTGGGCCGCCCGCAACAACGCCAAACCGGGCCGCACCGGGCCGGAAAGCTGGGTCATACAGGCCACCCCGGCTTGGTCTCGCCGTCATATCGACGCTGATTCCGACGCGGTGACGGCCGATCTGATCGCCGCGCTGTCGAGGGCGCTGGGCGTCACATTGCCCGCCCGGATCGGCGTCGCCGCCCATCTGTGGCGGTTCGCCCGCTCGGCGGCAGGGGGCCCGGGGGTGATCCTCGACCCTGATCGCGGCCTGGGTCTATGCGGCGATTGGCTGATCGGGCCACGAGTGGAGTCCGGTTGGCTCTCCGGCACGCGTCTGGGCGAGCGTATCGGCACTGCACGAGGCCCATCGGTGGGGTGATGCTCAACTCAGGTCGACCAACACCGGGGCGTGGTCGTTGGGCGTGTTGATGCGGTTCTCAACTCGGCCAGGCGGAGCGCCTCGCCCTGCTGTCCGCTCCGCGGCCGTTCCCGCCACCGCGTCCGGCCCACCGCTTATCGTCATCGGCCGTGAACACCACCGCCACCACCGAAGACTTCCTTATCTCCGCCAGGTCGAAGGCGCGCTTGCCCGACCGCGAACCCCGCCTTCGCCCCCCCCGAAACCAGCTGAACAGGCACTTTCTTACATCTGTTGCCGGAACTACAGTTCTCGTTGGTCATCACCGATTTGTCCGGGGCGACTGTGATGTGCGGCCCAGGGTTCCGAAATGTCCTTGCTCCAGTGACACTAAGGTCCTCGCCGCGTTGAGGGCCTCCCGGGCAAAAGGGAGCATTATGGGTTCTGGAGTCGCCGCAGCGCGTGTCACCCGGGAGCCGTTCAATGACTTCCTGAGTTGACAGAAGACGGCCAGACCATGGGGGTATGCATGGGTTTCTACATCCGCAAGAGCATCAAAGCGGGCCCATTCCGATTCAACTTGAGCAAGTCGGGGCTCGGGGTCAGCGCCGGGGTTCCTGGATTCCGGGTCGGTAGCGGACCGCGCGGGAATTACGTCCACATGGGCCGCGACGGGATCTACTACCGGGCCTCGCTCGGTGGCGGTCATCGACGTGGCGCTGCTGCACCGCCGAACGTCATGTCGCCCTATCCCCGTCGGAGCATCCCGGCCTACAGCCCCAGCGGAATCCTCATGGAGGACACCACCGGAGCGGCCGCTTTCGCCCTGGAACCCACGGGCCCTGATGATCTTGTCCAGCAACTCAACACCGCCGGGAGCCGTTTCACCTGGTGGTGGCCCACCGCTGTCGCCGGCGTGGTGCTCGCCCTGGCCATCGGGGGAGTCCTTGGAGTGCTGATTGCCGTACTGCTGATCCCGGCCTGCAGCTGGCTGTACTTCAACGATCAGACCCGGCGCACCGTGGTGTTGTTCTACGAGGTGCAGGACGAGGCCGAACAGTGGTTTCAGGCGCTCACCACCCAGTGGCCATGGCTCAGCCACGCGCAGCGGCTGTGGCGCGTCACCGAATCCGGCGACATCACGACCCCTTATTTGCACAAACGCAACGCTGGCGCCTCGACCCTGATCAGCTCTGTCACGGCGGCCGCTGGACTTTCCGGGCCAGCACAGCTGAAGACCAACATCGTGATCCCGTCGATCGTCACCGGAAAATCGGCTCTCTATTTCCTGCCCGACAGACTTCTGGTCCGGGATGGCAAACGGTTCACCGACGTCAGTTACGAAAACTTGGGGGTCTTTCAGACAACCGTGCGGTTCATCGAATCCGCCGCACCCCCGACAGATGGGTCCATTGTCGACACCACCTGGCTCTACGTCAACAAAGACGGCGGACCGGATCGCCGGTTCAACAACAATCGGCAATTGCCCGTCATGCTCTACGGCCGGGTAGTTCTGACCACCGCCACTGGCCTGTACTGGATCATCCAGATCTCCCGCTACCAGGCGGCCGAGCCTGTCGCCCAGGTGATTTCACTGGGATCGAGGTATGCAGACCAGGTCCGGCGCGATCAGGACCGCTACATCTCGATCAATGATGCGCAAATCGCCGCGCGCGCCGACCGGCAGAACAGACTGTTCCTCGAAGGCGATTCTCAAGGTATCTACGGCCAATACCCACCGGCACCTCTCGAGGAGGCCGCTCGCGAAACCACGTCGGCTGCTCCCCCCTCGAAATTGGAACTCGTCTCCCGGTCGGGGAAACCCCGGTTGTGGCGGACCGAACCCGCGAGCGGTGAAGTGATGATCCAAGTCGACCTCCGGCCGATCGTGCCCGATACACGTTGGTGGGGCTGCTTCGCGAAACTTGTTGCCGAACGGCGCATGACCGTCGAACTCGGCGCCGTGGCCCGCGGCGGGATCGCGACATCGGCTGAGGACCTTGCGGCCGTCCCCGCGGCGATCACGGCAATTGACGCCGCCATCGACGGCGCCAATGAGCTGTTCCTCAACACCTACGCCCGGGACGAAGTGGAGACGTTCGTGGCCGCCCGACGGGCAGCCC
The DNA here is from genome assembly GCA_022600695.1 of Actinomycetes bacterium. Classification (GTDB taxonomy): domain Bacteria; phylum Actinomycetota; class Actinomycetes; order Mycobacteriales; family Mycobacteriaceae; genus Mycobacterium. The sequence goes on from JAHZJY010000040.1 coordinate 3,108, forward strand.
AACTGGCTCAAGCGCAAGCCCGCGCTGGTCTCGACCTCGAGAGCATGGCTGAACTCCTGGCCAAGCCCGACCCCGACCCCGACTAGGCCGTAACGCCGCCGAGGTGATGCTCACAGTCCGGGAGCTTGGCGAACGCGGCATCATGCTGCGGTCGCTGCGGGAGGGCATCGACACCCTGAACCACTGCGGGGCGGATGGTGGCCGGGGTGCTCGCGAGCCTGGCCGAGCTTGGGCTGGAATTGGGCAGGGAACGGCGCTCAGCCGCCCATGCTGCCCGCCGGGCACGGGGCCAGCACGTGGCCGCCCGAGGGCCCTCGACCATTCCAAGGCCGCGTTGGCGAGGCGGATGCATACCGCTAGGGAGCCGGTGCAGACCATCGCCGAGATGCTGGGGGTCGCCGCCGCCACTGCGTACCGGGTCGTGGCTCTGTCGTAACCGCCGGTTTGCCGGGCACCGCCAGCAGCGGCAGAATCAACCCCACCCGGACCCCAACGATGTCGTGTGACCAAACGCGAATCTCTATCGCAAAGTCACAAACACCTCAGTCTCAGAGTTCTTGAAATGTCCCACGCCGAATGAAGAAAAAGGTGGCATGTCGGTCATAGAGTCCTGTTTCGGACAGCCGCGCGGGATCATCCAAACCAGCGCAGGCCCGGTCGAGATCGCCACTCTCGGCGACGGGCCACCGGTGCTGTCGGTGCACGGCGGGCCGGGCGGCTGCGATCAGGGGCTTTTGATGGCACTTCCTCTCTTCCGCAATGGATTTCGGGTCATAGCGCCCTCACGGCCGGGCTATCTGGGCACGCCTCTCAGCAGCGGGACAACCTTCGCCGAACAAGCGGACCTGCTCGCTGCCCTGCTTGATGCGCTCAACCTTCCGTCCATTGCGGTATTCGGCGCGTCAGCCGGCGGGCCTCCGACCTATCTTCTTGCTCAGCGGCACCCCGAGCGGGTCAGTGCACTGCTGGTGGTCGCCGGTGTCACCCGAAGGTACACAAAGGCCGCAGAGCTCAGCGCTGCGGAGAGAGCGATCTTCCTGAGCCGTCCGGGTGCGTGGTTCATGAACTGGCTGGGGCATGCGTTCCCCCGGTCCGTAGTGGCCAACCTGCTCAAGACGGAAAGCACCCTGAGCCCCGAAGCGATCGAACAGCGAGTCCAGGAAGTCGTTGCCGACCCAGAGAAGCTGGCTTTCGTCCAGGCTTTGCTGCGAACAATGTCGGCGGACTTCGCCCATCGACAGACGGGCTTGGAGAACGACCTGCATCAGTTGGAGGCCATCGGCAGACTGGATCTCAGCGCCATCCGCTGCCCGACCATGATCATGCACGGGGAGGCCGACGGTGATGTGCCCCCAGACGATGCGCGCTGGGCGCATGAGCAGATCATCGGATCGCATCTGCATTGGATTC
>JAHZJY010000322.1 GCA_022600695.1 Actinomycetes bacterium
CCCGTCGAACTCGAGGAACTGCGGGTAGAGCAGATGACCCGCGGCTTCTCGCCGGGCCAGAACCAGCAGGGCGATCTGTTCGCTGAGAGCCTGTTCGATTCGGTGATGTACGTCAGCTTTCAGGAGCTGGCCACCCGGGTGTCGCACCGCAATACCGGTAAGGCGTGCCATGAGCCCGTCGCCGAGCAGTTGCTGGCGCGAATCTCCAACGACGAGAACCTGCACATGATCTTCTACCGCGATGTCAGCGCAGCCGGCTTGGACATCGCCCCCAATATGGCGATGCAATCCCTCTATCGCATTCTGAAGAACTTCAAGATGCCCGGCTACACCGTTCCGGAGTTCCGGCGTAAGGCCGTCATCATCGCCACCGGCGGTGTCTACGACCCGCGAATCCACCTCGAGGACGTGGTGATGCCGGTCCTGAAGAAGTGGCGCATCTTCGAGCGCGAGGACTTCACCGGCGAGGGTGCCCGGCTACGTGATGAACTCGGCAAGCTCATCGCCGAACTCGAGGAAACCTGCGACAAGTTCGACGAAGCGAAGGCCCGCAAGCTCGAGCGCGACGCCAGGCTGGCCGAGAAGCGAGCCGCCAAGGCCCTGGCCGGGGCAGCGACCTAGGAAACGTCATAGGCGAACCGGCACAACAGACTGTCACCGGGCTGCGGATCGGGTCACTGGCCCTCCGCAGCCCGGTTGTGTTGGCACCAATGGCCGGTGTGACCAACGTCGCCTTCCGGACGCTGTGCCGTGAGCTCGAAATGGCACGCGCCGGCACGGTCAGCGGTCTCTACGTGTGCGAGATGGTCACCGCGCGAGCCCTGGTTGAACGACATCCGGTCACCATGCACATGACCACCTTCGGGCCACAGGAGTCGCCTCGGTCGCTACAGCTGTACACGGTCGATCCGGCAACCACCTACGAGGCGGCGAAGATGATCGTCGAGGAGGGCCTCGCCGACCACATCGATATGAACTTCGGCTGTCCGGTGCCCAAGGTCACCCGGCGGGGCGGCGGGGCGGCGCTGCCCTACAAACGCCGGCTGTTCGGCCAGATCGTCGCAGCGGCGGTCCGCGCCGCCGACGGGACTTCGGTCCCGGTGACGGTGAAGTTTCGCGTCGGTATCGACGACGCCCATCGCACCCACCTCGACGCGGGACGGATCGCGGAACAGGAGGGTGCGGCTGCAGTGGCGCTGCACGCCCGCACCGCGGCCCAGCGCTATTCCGGAACCGCCGACTGGAGTCGGATCGGGGAACTCAAAGAGTCCGTCACGACGATCCCGGTGCTCGGCAACGGCGATATCTTCGAGGCCGATGACGCCTCGGCGATGATGGCGCAGACCGGCTGCGACGGGGTCGTCATCGGCCGCGGTTGTCTGGGACGGCCGTGGCTGTTCGCCGAACTCTCCGCGGCGTTCGGCGGCTCGCCGGTGCCCACACCACCCACGCTCGGCGAAGTGGCCGATATCGTCCGCCGCCACGGTGCCCTGCTGACCGACCACTTCGGCGAGGACAAGGGGATGCGCGATATCCGCAAGCACATCGCCTGGTACCTGCATGGATTTCCGGCCGGCGCGGACCTGCGACGCGGGCTGGCCCTGGTCCGCACGCTCGACCAACTGGATGGTCTGCTCGACCAACTCGATCGGGACGTTGCCTTCCCCGCCGCCGGCCGGGGTGCCCGCGGCCGTCAGGGCTCAGCGGCATCCGTCACACTGCCGGCGGGCTGGCTGGATGATCCCGATGACTGCACGGTGCCCTTCGGCGCCGATATGATCAACTCGGGCGGGTGAACCGGCCCCGACCCGGTCCCAGAAAACTCTCAGGTTGGGTCGGTACCGTCGCGGGTTGACTCCGGACTCATAGGTCCGGGCCCGGTACGTGGGCAACCGGTACCGAGGCTGCGCAGCACGTCGGAGCGTAGACGGCGTCAATTCGATTCGGAGGCTTCCTGGACCATGGGTGACGGCGAGAACGCCACTCCTGGTCAGGGCGATGCCCCGGACCGGGACGGGCGTGCGCCCGCGACCGGGTCCAGCCGACGCTCAGGTAATCACACCGAGGGTGTCGCGGTCGCCGATCTGATCGCGAAAATCACCGGCGACAAGCGGATCAACCCGGTCAACCGGCGAAGCGCCGAGCTCGGCGGCGCCGATTCAGTCGCCGATTCGGAGAGCACTGTCCCGCTGCCGATCGGCGCCATCCCGGACGAGATCCCCGATCTCGCCGCCCTGGCCCGGTCTCGTCGCCCGCTGGCCGCTGACCGCGATCCCACCACGACGCCCGCCGCAACCCCCCATGCGGCGGCAGCCCCCGTCGGCCCTGGCGCGCGCCCACCCAGTCCGGCCCTGATGGCCGGCCGCGCAGCGGCTGCCCTCATCGCGGTCTGCGCGCTGGCCCTCACCGGAGCCGCCTGGCAGTGGCAGTCCGCCAAGAACAAACTGCTCAACACCATCGCGGCGCTCGACCCCGGATCCAGCGACATCCGGGACCCGAATGCCCAGACCGGCGACGAGAACTTCCTGATCGTCGGGGCGGACAGCCGGATCGGCGCCAACGCAGAGGTCGGCGCCGGTGACACCAGCATGGTCGAAGGCGCGCGCGCGGACACCATCATGCTGGTGAACATCCCCGCCAACCGGAAACGCGTTGTCGCTGTCTCCTTCCCCCGCGACCTCGCCATCACGCCGATGAATTGTCAGGCGTGGGATCCCGAGACCGGAAAGTACGGGCCCGTCTACGACAGGGTCAACGGCGAATGGAGCGACAATGAGCGCCCCACCACGACGAAACTCAATTCCGCCTATGCGCTCGGCGGCCCGAAGTGCCTGGTGAAGGTGATCCAGAAGATGTCCGGGCTGGCCATCAACCGGTTCTTGGCGGTGGACTTCATCGGCTTCGAGAAAATGGTCGACGCCGTCGGAGGGGTCGAGGTGTGCAGCACCACGCCCCTCGAGGACGCCGAACTGGGCGTCGTGCTGGCCACCGCGGGCCGCCAGATACTCGACGGCCCCACCGCTCTGAACTATGTGCGCGCCAGATCCATCATCACCGAGTACAACGGTGATTACGGGCGCATCAAACGCCAGCAGTTGTTCCTGTCCTCGCTGCTGCGCTCGATGATCTCCTCCGATACCCTTTTCGACCTCGGCAGGCTCAATGACGTGGTCAACACCTTCATCGACGACAGTCATGTCGACAATGTCCAGACCCGCGACCTGGTCCGATTGGGGCAATCGCTGCAGGGCATCAACGCCGGCCGGATCACCTTCGTGACCGTGCCCACCACCGGCGTCACCGACTGGGAGGGTAACGAGATCCCCAGTACCGAGGGTGTGCGAGCGCTCTTCGATGCGATCATCGATGACGAACCACTGCCGGGGGAGAACGATCTCAACGAGACGCTCAGTCCCCTGACCGTTGCGGCCAAGGGCAGCGGAACGGGCAGCCGAACGGGCACCGCCGACCCCAGCGGCGCGCAGGAGTATCCAGCGTCCTCGGGGGTCGCGACCGGGGCTGCCACCGCTCCGACCACGATCACGACCATCGAAAAGGTCAAGGCCGTGGCGGCCGACCCCCGGGACGTCACGGTCCAGGTCTCGAACCCGACCGAGCGCACCGGCCTGGCGACGGCCGCGACCGAGGAGTTCGAGTCGTACCGGTTCGATGTCCGCGAGCCGGACTATTACTCCACCTGGAGCGCCGTCCCGACGACCACCGTGTACTACTCGCTGGGCAACGAACAGGCTGCCGCCACGGTGGCGGCCACGTTGCCGGGAGCCCGGATAAAGCGGATCGACGGCCTCGGTGAACTGGTGCAGGTGGTACTCGGCGACGATTTCACCACCGTGACGTATCCGCAGGCCAGCGGTACGACGCTGAGCGTCTACGTCACCTACTCCGGCCTCAACACCGCTGCCGAACTACCATCGGATCTGACCGTGCTCAACGGAGCCGACATCAGCTGCGATTAGCCGGGGTTCACCGTCCGTTCAATTCGGCGCAGCGTGGTTGTCGCCGTCCGGCCAGTAGTCTGGACCGATGCGCACCGCGTACCACGACCAACTCGATGCCCTGAATAACCAGCTGGCAGAGATGTGCCGGATGGCCGGGGTCGCCATGGAGCGAGCCACCCAGTCGCTGCTGCAGGCCGACCTGGTGCTGGCCGAGCAGGTCATCGGCGATCACGAGAAGATTTCAGCCACCAGCGCCCGCGCCGAGGAGGCGGCCTTCGTTCTGCTGGCCCTGCAGGCGCCGGTCGCCGGCGATCTGCGGGCCATCGTGGGCTCAATTCAGATCGTCGCCGACGTCGAGCGGATGGGCGCGCTCGCGCTGCATGTCGCCAAGATCGCCCGGCGCCGCCATCCCCAGCACGCGCTTCCCGAAGAGGTGAACGGCTACTTCGCCGAGATGGGCCGGGTGGCCGTCGACTTGGCCAACAGTGCCCGCGACGTCCTGATATCCCGCGATCCGGACAAGGCCCGTCGGATCCGCGAAGATGACGACGCCATGGACGACCTCCACCGCCACCTGTTCAGTGTGATGATGGATCGGGAGTGGCGGCACGGCGTGGCCGCCGCGGTAGATGTGACACTGCTCGGACGGTTCTACGAACGCTTCGCCGATCACACGGTGGAGATCTCCCGGCGGGTGATCTTCCAGGTGACGGGCCATCTGCCCGACGAAGAGGAGATCCCGACCTACTGATCCGGACCGGAAGCGGTCTCGGTCGGAGCAGGACCCGATGCCGATCTCAGCCGAATCGGCCGGAGATGTAGTCCTCAGTTGCCTTCTCCGCGGGATTGCTGAAGATCTTTTCGGTGTCATCGACCTCGACGAGCCGTCCCGGCTTGCCGGTGGCCTCCAGATTGAAGAAGGCCGTCTGATCGCTCACCCGCGCCGCCTGCTGCATATTGTGGGTGACGATGACGATCGTGTAATCACGTTTGAGCTCCGCGATCAGATCCTCGATGGCGAGCGTCGATATCGGATCAAGCGCCGAACACGGTTCGTCCATCAGCAGCACATCAGGCTGAACGGCGATCGCCCGGGCGATACACAACCGTTGCTGTTGCCCACCCGAAAGTCCCCCGCCCGGTTTGTCGAGACGGTCTTTGACCTCATTCCACAAGTTGGCGGCCCGAAGCGACCGCTCCGCGGTCTCGTCGAGCAGTTCCCGCCTCCGCACGCCCTGCAGTCGCAGACCGGCGATGACGTTGTCCCTGATCGACATGGTCGGGAACGGGTTCGGCCGCTGAAACACCATCCCGATGGTCTTGCGCACGCTGACCGGATCGACGCCCGATCCGTAGATATCCTCCCCGTCGAGCAGGACCGAGCCCTCGACACAGCCCCCCGGAATGACCTCGTGCATCCGGTTCAGGGTGCGCAGCACCGTCGACTTGCCGCAGCCCGAGGGACCGATGAAAGCGGTGACGCTGCGCGGCGGGACGCCCACCGAGACATCCGCGACGGCGTGGAACGAGCCGTAGTAGATGTTGACGTCTTTGAGATCCAACCGTTTGGCCACGGTTCGCTCCTCGAGTGCTAGATCCGGTTCCGGGTGAGGTATCGGTTGATGAACGCCGCGGCCACGTACAGCGCGGCCACCAGGAGAATGAGCGTCAGCGCAGCGCCCCAGACCCGCAGCCTCCCGGCGGCTTCCGGGTTGATCAATTCGGTGTAGATGAGCAACGGCAGCGACGCCATATTGCCGTCGAATGCGTCGTAGTTGATCGAGCGGGCGTAGCCGACGAGCACCAGAACGGGTGCGGTTTCGCCCATCACCCTCGCCAGGGCGAGCAGGACGCCGCTGATCATCCCGGGCAGTGCGGTGGGCACGACAATGCGAATGATGGTCTTCCACTTAGGGACACCCAGCGCATAGGACGCCTCGCGCAGTTCGTCGGGAACGAGTTTGAGCATCTCCTCGGTATTGCGCACCACGACCGGCAGCATCAGCAGCACCAGGGCCAGCGATACCGCGAACGCGCTCTGTGGGAAGCCGAGGGTGGCGATCCAGAGCGCGAAGATGAACAGCGCCGCAACGATCGACGGGACGCCGGCCAGGATATCGACCATGAAGGTGGTGATCTTCGCGAACCGGCCGGTACCGTACTCGACCAGATAGATCGCTGCCATCACGCCCAGTGGAACGGCGATGGCGGCTGCGATCGCGGCCTGCACGATGGTCCCGTAGATCGCGTGGTAGACGCCGCCTGCCATCTGATCGGGCAGCACACCGGAGAGGGAACGGTTCCACCAGTTGGCGCTGAGGACCGCGCTGATCCCCCGTTCGAGGACGGTGTAGAGAACCCAGGCCAAGGGCACCATCGCGATCAGGAACGATGTCGCGAACAGGATGGTGGCGACTTTGTTCTTCACTTTCCGGCTGGTGCTGATCGGGTGGAACGTGGGCCCCTTGACCGGCGATTCGAGCGTTTCGGTGCTCATCCTCCGCTGACCCTTCCTCCGGCTGCCGCGCGAGCGAGCGCGTTGACGATGAACGTCAGGATGAACAGGACGAAACCGGCGGCGATATACGCGCCGGTGGGCAACTGGGAGCTGAACTCCGCTGCGGCTGAGGCGATCTTGGAGGCGAAGGTGTACCCGCCGTCGAAGACCGACCAATGCCCGGGCGCGGCGGCTGCCCGCAGGATGATCAGGACCGCCACCGTCTCGCCGAGCGCGCGCCCCAGTCCGAGCATGGATCCGGCGATCATTCCGCTGCGGCCGTACGGGAAGACGGTCATCCGGACCACTTCCCATTTGGTGGCACCGAGAGCCTGGGCCGCCTCCACGTGGCCCCGCGGGGTCAGGCTGAAGACCTCCCGGGTCACCGAGGTGATGATCGGCAGGATCATCACTGCGAGCACCACCGCGGCGGTGAAGATGGTCCCGCCGCCGGCCAGCGAGACATTGCCGTCGGAGAACAGGAAAAACCAGCCGAGATGATCGTTGAGGAATCGCGCGACGGGCTCCAGCCACGGCGCGAGGACAAAAATCCCCCACAGGCCGAACACGATCGACGGCACCGCGGCAAGCAGGTCGACGAGGATGGCGAACGGCCGGGCCAACCGCGTCGGGGCGTAGTTGGTCAGGAAGGCGGCGATGCCGATCGCGATGGGGACCGCGATCAGCAGAGCGAAGACCGAACTGAGGACGGTGACCTGGAACAGCTCGGCGATACCGAACCGCATATTCGTCTCGTCGGTGGTGCTGAACTCCGAGCTGGTGATGAAGTTCGCCTTGTTCGCCTGCAGCGAGGGCAGCGCCCGGATGATCAGGAACAGCGCCATTAGCGCGATCGCCCCGATGATCGTCGCTCCGGCCGCGATGGCGATCGAACCGAAGACCCGGTCACCCCACCGGCCCCCGGACCGAAGACCGCTCGTCGACTTCGGTGGCGGGGTCACCGGGGCAGTATGCCCCGGCCGCTTGAACCTCGATGGTGAACTCACGGCCGCCGGTTCAGGTTTGATCGTCATGGAGCGCCTCGGTCACGCTCAGGAGATGGCGTTGATCGCGGTCGTGAGCTTACCTTTGAACGTCTCTGGAACCGGAATGTAGCCGTTGTCGGTCAGGCCCTCCTGACCCTTGCCGAGTGCCACCGTGAGGAACGCCCGGACAGCCGGCGCGACCTCGCTGTCCGGGTATTCCGAACAGACCAGCGAGTAGGTGGCGAGCATGATCGGGTACGCCCCGGCGTCCACCGGCTTGTAGAACGACGAGGTGTCGAGCACCAGGTCGTTGCCCGTGCCTTTGATGCTGACATCGTCGATCGACTTGGCGGCGGACTCGACGGTCAACGGCACCGGGTCCGGGCCGGCGGAGGTGATGATCTCCGCGAAGGTCAGCGCCTGCGCTTTGGCGAAGGACCATTCGTTGTACGTGATGGACCCGGGTGTCGACTTGATCGCGGCGGAGGTGCCTTCGTTGCCCTTGGCCCCCTCGCCCACGCCCCCGTTGAACGTCTTGCCTGCGCCCTTGCCCCACGCGCCGTCGGACGCCGCATCGAGATAGCGCTGGAAGTTGTCGGTCGTGCCGGACTCATCGCTGCGGAAGATCACCACGATGGGTTCGGCGGGCAGCGTCGTGTCCGGGTTCAGCGTCGCGAGTTCTGGTGCGTCCCAGGATGTGATGCTGCCGTTGAAGATCTTGGCGGCCGTCGGGCCGTCCAGGATCAGCCGGTCCACGCCCGGCGCGTTGTAGGTGATGGCGATCGGCCCGAACACCATCGGCAGGTTCCAGGCGTCGGCCCCGTCGCAACGCGCCTTCGCCCTCTCGACCTCCCCCCTATCGGGATTCAGCGCCGAGTCGGATCCGCCGATGTCGGTCTGACCGCCGACGAATTCCGACACGCCGGCGCCCGAACCACTGGAGGTGTAGTTGAGGGTGAACCCGGGGCAGGCCGCCTCGTAGGCGGTGACGAACCGGGTCATGGCGTTGGCCTGAGCGGTGGCGCCGCTGCCCTTCAGTGATTTCGTCCCGCCGCAGTCGACCGTTCCAGCCGCCTCGGAGCCCGCCGACGGCGCGTTGTTATCGCTGCCGCAACCGGTGAGCGCGGCAATCGCGGTCGCCGAGGCTGTCGCGACGAGCACTTTGCCGAAACTGGTCACTTGTCTCCTGCTTCCCCTGTGAGTTCTGGTCC
>JAHZJY010000041.1 GCA_022600695.1 Actinomycetes bacterium
CAGCATCCCGCGACGAGAGATCCCCGGCATCAGCCGAGATTAGCCGGGCATCACCGGCATCGCACCGGGCACCATGAAAGGACGCAACTCCGCCCACGACTGCCCGCTGGCAGCGCTGGTGGGCAGCAACTGCAGCACTCCCCGGGCGTCGGCGACGTACACCGCCGACGGGTTGGCCGCCACCGTCGACATCGGCAGCACCAGGTTGCTGCTGGGCCCGTCGGAGTTCACCCCGTCGAGGTTGACGTAGGACACCGGGTGCGCGGCGTCACGACGGGTCACCACCATGTCGTCGCCGGTGCGCCAGGACAGCGCCACCACCGAGTCGCCCATACCGAACCCGATCCGCCGCGGGTAGGTCAGGGCGAACTCGCCGGCCGCCGTCTGCTCGACCACGGCAAGGACCACTTCCCCGTCGATGACCATCGCCGCGCGGGTGCCGTCCCGGGAGATCTGCAGTTCAGTGATCGTGCCTGGGTAGCGCGAGATGACAGCCGCGGAGTCCACCGGGATACGCGCGGGTTGACCGGAGGCCTCCTCCCGGATCACCCGCACCACACTGGTGCCGTCCACCACCACCCACACCGCGTCGTCCAGCGCCCAGGACGGCCGCGATAACGTCCGCCCGTCGGTGACCCGTAGCGCCTGCCCGCCGTTGGGGCCGATCCACAACGACGCTCCCCCGTCCGGCGGAACGACGACCGAGGCGATATCGCGGCCGGAGCGGGAGAATGTCGCGGCCTGTTGATCGGCCATCGTCCCGAACGAGCCGGGCACCTTCATCGCGCTCTGACCGTCCAGCGCCACGACGGCTCCCTCGATCAGCGCGTGCACCCCGGCCGAGGCGCCGTTGACCGCGCCCGGATCGGTGGCGGCCACATCGGTGGTCTTCCAACCGTCGACGAACCGGTCGTCCAGCGGGGCCCCGTCGGCATTGATCAGGTACGGCCCGTTGATGTCGGAGCGGGCCAGCGTCCACACCAGCTGTGCGGCCAGCAGCAGCCGGCTGCTCGGATCGGTGGTGGTCAGGTCCTCCAAGTCGATACGGGCCCCACCGTAGCCCCGGCCCACACCCGTCTTTCCGCCGTCGGCCCGGGTGACCGGACCGCGCAGCGTCAGCGGCGGCCCCAGCAGGTTGCGCACCGCCTTGGCCATCTCCGGCCGCGGACCGGCGATCAGCTTGTTGACCAGTTCGGTGGCCAGCAGCTCCGGATCGGAGACCGCGACATAGCGGGGGTCGGGGACGACGGTCTTGCCGGTGGGGTCGACGAAGTACAGGGTGTAGCGCTTGTAGGCGGACTGAAACTGTTTCCAGTCCAGGAACACCCCGTTGGGCAGCCGGTTGATCCGCCAGCCGTCCGCAGTCTGCACAAGTTCGATGGGTCCCGGATCGGGCAGCGCCCCCTCGCCGGTTTCGAACACACCGATATCGGACAGCGAGCCGAGAATCTCCGCCTGCATACTCACCGAAACCTTGTCCGCGGACCGGCTTTCGGTGAACATCACCTTGTCGATCAGCAGCGCGCTGCCCTGGTCGTCCCAATCCTTGGATGCCGACTCGGTGAGGAACTGCCGGGCCGCGAGGTGACGGTTGGCCGGATCGGCGGTGGCTTTGAGGAACTCGCGCAGCAGCTGATCGGGATCCATCGCCGGGTTGGGCTCCGGCAGTCGTTTGGGGCTGGGCCGCTCGACGGTGCCGAGCGCCTGCGGCGGCGACGAATCCGGCACCCCGGCGCATCCGGGCACCCAGGCGATCAGGCCGACCACGATGACGCTCAGCAGCCGACGGATCACGCCCGATCCCCGGCGATCTCGCGCTGCCGTTCGTGCGCGGCCGGTTTGAGGGGCAGCGGGCTGGTGGTGACCTTATGGCCGCGCACCAGCGGCAGGGTCAGCCGGAAGCAGGCGCCCTTCCCGGGCTCACCCCAGGCCTCCAGCCTGCCCTGATGCAGGCGGGCGTCCTCGATGCTGATCGCCAGCCCGAGCCCGGTGCCCCCGGACCGGCGTACCCGGGACGGGTCGGAACGGAAGAACCGGCTGAACACCAGCTTCTCCTCGCCGGGTCGCAGGCCCACTCCGGAGTCGCGGACCGTGACGGCGACGGTGTCCTCGTCGGCGGCCATCCTGATCTCCACCGGCCGATGCTCGGCATGGTCGATGGCGTTGGCGATCAGGTTACGCAGGATGCGCTCGACGCGACGGGTGTCGACTTCGGCGATGATCGGGTGGTCGGGGAGGTCGACCTCGAGTGCGATGGCCGCCTCGTCGGCCAGGTGACCCACATTGCCCAGCGCATTGTTCACCGTCTCGCGCAGGTCCACCGCCTCCACCGACAGTTCGGCGACTCCGGCATCGTGGCGGGAGATCTCCAACAGATCATTGAGCAGGCCCTCGAACCGGTCCAGTTCGTTGACCAGAAGTTCGGTGGATCGGCGCAGGGCGGGGTCAAGGTCTTCGCCGTGGTCGTAGATCAGGTCGGCGGCCATCCGCACCGTGGTCAGCGGGGTGCGCAGCTCATGGCTGACATCGGAGGTGAACCGGCGCTGCAGGTTGCCGAACTCCTCCAGGTTGGTGATCTGGCGTTGCAGGCTCTCGGCCATGTCGTTGAACGACACCGCGAGCCGCGCCATATCGTCCTCACCGCGTACCGGCATCCGCTCGGACAGATGCCCTTCGGCGAACCGCTCAGCGATCCGGGATGCCGACCGCACCGGCAGCACGACCTGACGCGACACCAGCAGGGCGATGCCGGCGAGCAGACCCAGCAGCACCAGACCGCCGGTGACCATGGTGCCGCGCACCAGGTTGATGGTGTTCCCCTCACTGGTGAGCGGGAAAATCAGGTACAGCTCGAGATTGGTGACCCTCGACGGTGCCGGGGTGCCGATCAGCAGAGCCGGGCCGGAAAACCCCTCGGTACGAACGGCCGCGTACTGGTAGCTGACCTGCCCGGCACCGACGAAGTCGCGCAGCGATCGGGGGATCTGACCCACCGGGCCGGCCGAGGTGGCCTCCCGTGGGCCGTCGCCGGGGACCATCAGCACCGCGTCGAACGCGCCGGCCAGTCCCGCTCCGGAGGTCTGTCCGGTCTTGGAGATCAAGGTGTTGCGGGCCAATTGCAGACTGCTGTCGAGCGAGCGCGCCTCCTCGCCACTGACGATCCCGCTGACCGTGGCGCGGGCCCGGTCGATCTCCTCGGTGGCGGCCCGGACCTTCACATCCAGGACCCGGTTGGTGATCTGGCTGGTCAGCACGAAGCCGAGCACCAGGATGACGGCCGCGGAGAGACCCAGCGTCAGAACGACCACCCGCAGCTGCAGTGACCGGCGCCAGATCATGGCCAGGCCCCGGCTCACCGTCGTCGTACCGCGCACCAGCGGGCCGGACCGGCCCCACGGGCCCCGGATGCGCCGACGGGACTGCCAGATCACGGGCGCCCCTCCTCGTCAGCCGACGGCACGGGTCATGGCGGTCCGGCCTTGTAACCCACTCCTCGAACGGTCAATACCACCTGCGGGTTCTCCGGGTCCTGCTCGACCTTCGCCCGTAACCGCTGAACGTGCACGTTGACCAGGCGGGTGTCCGCGGGATGGCGGTACCCCCACACCTGTTCGAGTAGTACATCTCGAGTAAACACCTGTCGCGGTTTGCGCGCCAATGCGACCAGCAGGTCGAACTCCAGCGGTGTCAGCGAGATCTGCTCACCCTCGCGGGTCACCTTGTGGGCGGGAACGTCGATCTCAATATCGCCGATGGTCAGCATCTCGGCGGGTTCGTCCTCGTTGCGGCGCAACCGGGCGCGCACCCGGGCCACCAGTTCTTTGGGCTTGAACGGCTTCATCACGTAGTCGTCGGCACCGGATTCCAAGCCGAGCACCACGTCGACGGTGTCCGTTTTCGCGGTCAGCATGACGATCGGCACCCCGGAGTCGGCCCGCAGCACCCGGCATACGTCGATACCGTTCATCCCCGGCAGCATCAGGTCGAGCAGCACCAGATCGGGACGCAGTTCGCGGACCGCGGTCAGGGCCTGCGAACCGTCCGCGACTACCGCCGTTTCGAAACCTTCGTTGCGCAGGACGATGGTGAGCATCTCCGACAACGAGGGGTCGTCATCGACGACCAAGATCCTTTGCCTCATGGTGACCATGGTGGCATCGAATGGCGATAAAGGCCTGCTACCACACGCGCATGTTGCGACATTGACCCCACCAGGACCCCGCTAACGCAGCAGTTCGGCGGCCAACCGGTCCGGATCGACCTCCGGACCGGTCACTGTCCACACCGCGCGCCAGTGCCGGGCGGCCAGACCGGCGTAGACCGCCGCCGTACGCTGCTGGAGGCCGTCATCGCGCTCGTAGGCGTCGCGGGCCCGATCGGTCTGCTCGGCGGCCCGCTGCCGGGCCCGCCGGCCGGCCAGTTCAACCGGGACACCGAGCAGGATCTGATGGTCCGGAACCGGCAGCCCCAGCCGCCCGTATTCGAAGTCGCCGATCCACGACACCATCTCGCCGTCGGCCCCCTGGTGCAGGCGCGCGGCACTGTAGGCGGCGTTGGAGGCGACGTAGCGGTCCAGGATGAGGACATCGTGG
>JAHZJY010000011.1 GCA_022600695.1 Actinomycetes bacterium
CGCCAGCAGGCCGGAGCCCTTCAAGTTGGGCAGAGATTCCAGACAGCTGTGGCCGATCAACTCGTCCCGGTGCAGCCCGAGGTACCGGCAGGCCGCGACGTTGACTTCGCGGTAGATCAGGTCGACGACGTTGCCGGTCGAGTCCCGTACGCCCTCGAAGAGCACCTGCGGATCCACCAGGGCGTCGGTGCTGGTGCGGGCCAGCGCCCGGGCCCGTTCGCTGTCGGCGAGGGCCTGGGCCAGATCCCTTGTCAGCGTTGCCCGTTCGGTGACGTCCCGCCACGTGGTGTTGATGGCCTCAGCGCCGATCCGCACGGCCCGGATGTCGAAGTAGCGGACACCACCGGAAAGGTCCTGACCGTAGGGAACTTCGTCGGCGGCGATGGTCTCACCGTGGACGCTGCAACGGGTGAAGAACTCGGTGAACCCGGAGTTCGCACCGTCCGGGAAGAATTCCAGCTGCCGGCGTCCCAGGAGGTCGGCGCGGCTGACGCCGAGTTCCCAGCAGGCGGCGCGGTTGGCGTCGACGCACACGAAGTCGACGATCTGCCCGCCGGCATCCCGGACCGGCTCAAGGATCGCCTGGGGATCCATCATCGTGTCGATCTGAGTGCGTAACAGGGCGCTGAGCCGCTCGCTGTGGGCGAGCGCGGTGGCCAACCGGTCCTTGGCGCTGTCGCGTTCGATCAGCCGGCCCAGTTGGGCGCCCGCCTTCGCGATCAGGTTCAGCAGTCCGGCGTCTTCCGGCGTCGGGTTCGCTGTGAAGAGTTCCAGCGATCCTGCCACCTCGGAACCGATCAGCAGCGGGATGCTGAACGCGGACCGCAGTCCGGACCGAACAGCGGCGTCCCGGCGGGCAAAGTAGTCGCAGTCCGCGATGTCATCCAGCCACACCGGTTCACCGGATTCCCAGACCCGCCCCGGTAACCCCTCGCCCGGTGCGAAGACGTGCTCGGCGGTGGCGGTCCGCAGCTCGGAGATATCGACGGTGGGGTCGGCGTACCAGATATCCGAGGGCCGCATCCAGCGATCGGACTCCTCGCCGCCGACGATGTAGGCGTGGGCCGCACACCATCCGGTGTAGTGACAGATGTACTCGAGCACCGGCACCAGCACATCTCTGGCGGAGCCGGCCTGGTTGGCCATGGTGCTGACCGCCGAGAGGAAGCCGAGTTCCTGCTGCCTCTGATAGAGGTCGCGCAGTCCGCGCTCGGCGATCTCCTCGGCCTGCCGGCGGATTCGTCGTTCCCGCTCCAGTTGGCGGCTCAGCCGGGCGTTCTCGTCCTCGAGCGCCCCGATCAGCTCGGGTGGACCGGGGGGCAGCCCGTCGTCGGAGGTCTCGGACCTCATGGCGGTGTGACGGCTATCCGGCAGTGGTCCGCCCCCTCATGCATACAGGCCAGGTGGCGCACTTCCAGCGCTTCACCGTAATGGTCGCCGGCGCCCAGGATGAATCCCTCGGCCAGACCGCAGAGCTTGCGCGGTGAGCGGTAGCCGATGACCAGCGATCCGTCGGCAGGTGAGCTGAACTCGAAATGCGGACAGTACGTCCCCGAATAGAGTTTGCGGACCTCCGTGTGAATGACGCTGTTGAGAGTGCGCAGGAATGGCAGAGATTTGACATGCGGCGCGAAGAATCCGGGCCAGCGCCCGGCCATCAGCGGGATCGCCCGTCGCCCGAACCAGCAGAGAAAGTCCCCCTCGGAGACCGAGCGCTCCGCCGCGATGACGGAGACGAGCGCCGTGATCTCGGCATCGTCGTAGCTGCCGAGCGAGGTGTAGACGCCATCGAGTCCGGCCCGGTCGAGGGCAGCGTCCCAGGCGCGCTCACCATAAGCGTCGGCCACCACCTCTTCGAGCAGGTTGAAAATGACGCCTTTCATGGTCCTCCACAGTTTCGCACCCAGACTAACGGTCCGGAAAAGCCGACCGGAATTCGAAGGAGCCGGTGGGCAGGTAACGCAGCGGCTATAGTCCCGTTGCGAATGAAAAGAGTGCTGCGAACGGGAGGAAGCCGCAGATGGCGGAGTGGCCGATGAGACAGACCGCGTCCGGCGTTACGGTGGTCAGCCCCGGAGGCCGGCTCAACATGGTGGCCGCACCGGATCTGCGGGAGCAGCTGCGCGGCTTGGTCCAAAGCGGGTCCGCCCGCGTGGTGGTTGATCTGTCTGATGTCGAGTCCATCGACTCCTCCGGTTTGGGAGCCTTGATCTCGGGGCTCAAGGCGGCGAGAAATGCCGGTGGCGACCTGCGGATCGTCGCCCCGAACGCACAGGTCACAGCGGTGCTGGAGTTGACGAACCTGAACCGGGTGCTCAACCCCCGGGAGTCCGCCGAGAAAGCGTTTGATGACCCGGATTGAACCGGGGATCTGCGAAACCGTCACGGGCCCGGGAACTCTCGATGAGATCCACGTCGCCCTCGATGAGTTCTGGCTGGCCCACCCTCAGGTGCCGGAGCGGATTCGACTGGGCACCGCCATAGCTGTGGCGGAGATCGCGGCGAACATCATCGAACACGCCGGCCGGGGCAAGAGCATCGGCCTGCGGATGGAGGTGAAGGCGCTCGAGGACGTGGTCGAGGTCATCTTCGTCGACGATGGGTGGGAGGCTCAGCTCGATCTGACGGTGGCGCGTCTTCCCGGCGATATGGCCGAGCGCAGCCGCGGGTTGGCGCTGGCCCAGTCGGTACTCGGTGAGCTGTCCTATTCCCGGTCCGGCGGCACCAACCGGTGGACGCTGATCAGCGAGCGCTTCCACTAAGCCTCGAGTTGACGGGAAGCCGACGTACCCCGGCCGTCCCGCGTTGCTCCGCCTCAGCGGCCCGCCGATGTCGCATGCGCATTGGTTGGTTCGCGCGATGCCGATGGTGTTCTTGATATAGCGTCCAACTCGCCATTCAGGCACCGGTTTTCCGGATGGGAGTCTCAACGTTGACGCCGTCGATCATGCGAAGTGCCATCTGCTCGGCGCTGGTCTTCGTCGTCTCTTTGTATGCGGGGCCGACCGACCGAGCTGGGCCGGCGAGAGTTCCCGGCGCTGAGACGGCTCCACGGTTGGTTGCCGTCCAGGAACCTATGCAGCCTGCGGCGCAGCAATGCGCGGTTACCTCTCTTGGTCGGTGCGATCCGCAATCGTCTCGCGCTGCGCGGGTGGTTGCTGTATCGATGCCGTTGGCGGCCAACGTCTTTGATTCGTTCCTCGCGGGCAGGTGTGGGCTGATCTGCAATGGAGCCGACGGTGGACCCGGCCAAGACGGTCAAGCCGGCGGCTGGCTGATCGGCAACGGCGGAAAAGGTGGAGAAGCGACGACTGATGGTCAATCCGGCGGAGCCGGAGGAGCCGCCGGCCTGTTGTTCGGAAGTGGCGGCGCGGGCGGTGGCGGCGCCCGGGTAACCGGCGATGTCGGAGGTAGCGGAGGCAATGGCGGTGCGGCCGGCCTATTCGGTAATGGCGGAGCGGGCGGTGCCGGAGGCGGTGCGAGCGGCAATGTCGGAGGCAGCGGAGGCAGTGGCGGTGCCGGCGGCCTGGTGCTGGGATCCGGCGGATCCGGCGGTGCCGGAGGCGGTGCGGGCGGTGCGCCAGATGGCAAAGGCGGGGTCGGCGGCAGCGGTGGTAGGGGCGGTGCGGCCGGACTGCTGGGCAATGGTGGTGCCGGCGGTCCCGGCGGTGGCGCGAGCGGCAATGTCGGAGGCAGCGGGGGCAATGGGGGAGCAGGCGGCTTGGTGTTCGGCTCCGGCGGCTCCGGCGGCACCGGGGGTGGGGCCGCCTACGGCAACGAGGGCGACACCGCCGGTGATGCTGGCGGGAACGGCGGTAATGGTGGCGGGGCCGGGCTGTTGGGTAACGGCGGTACGGGTGGTGCCGGCGGAAGTGCCGGCGGTGACGGAGGAGGTAGCGGCGGCCCGGGGGGCTCCGCCGGCCTGCTCGCCGGTAACGGCGGTACCGGCGGCAACGGCGGCAACGCGGGCGCCGACGCCGTCGGCAACGGTGGTCCCGGTGGAGCCGGGGGGATCATCGGCAGATCCGGCAGCAACGGGCTACCCGGTAATGCCGGATCCCAGTCACCTCCTACCCGCGTTGCCGCCGGCGCCCGTCTTGCTGCCCCTGCCGCTGCCGGCGCCCGTGTTACCCGACATTCAACGAACGAGCGGGCGGCGAAGCGCACATCGGCGCGAGGGCCCCGCTGATCGCCGGTACGTGACTGCGCGCACGGCACCCGCGCCATCGTCGGTGCCCGCGTGCACCACACGGCCACGAAGTCCCCGGCCCATTGGTGGATCGAGGTTGAGGGAGGCTACGGAGCGGTATCCGGCACCTCGGCGGCAACGGGGGTGGCATACCGCAGGGCGCGTGAGACTGCCACCGCCTCTGCCCTGTTGGCCACGCCCAACTTTCCCAGCAGGTTGTGCACGTGGTTCTTCACGGTGTGCAGCGCCACCGAAAGCCGGGAGGCGATCTGCTGATTGGTCAGGCCGAGTTCGATGAGCTCAAGGATCTCGAGTTCCCGCGCCGTCAGTAGATCCGCTTTGGAATCGGGTGTCGGCGGTTGATGGGCAAGGGAATACACCCGGCGCAGCAGAATCGCCGAGACCTCCGACGAACACCGTGCCCCGCCGGTGCCGGCATTCGCCACCAGTTTCAGTAGGTGGTCGAATGACTCAGAGCGCAGGTGCAGCCCGGCCACCCCGGCCTCGGCGCACGCGACGATCTCCGGTTCCCGGTCGACGGACAACCCGAACACCACCACTTTCGCCGCCG
>JAHZJY010000323.1 GCA_022600695.1 Actinomycetes bacterium
CCCGCCAAGGGCGCGTCGCGTACCCGGACCGCGCGCCCGTCCGGCGCGCGCACGGCCAGTGAATAGCGGCGAGGGTCAGCAGGGGGACGCCACCGCCAAGCCGACGCCGGCCGACGGTGTGCCCAGCGGACCTCGGCACCGGGCCCCCGACGTCGACGACACCTCGACCGCCGAGACGGCCCGCACCGTTCGGCAGGAGACGCCGCCCGACGACCGGCTGACGGCGGTGATGGCTCCGGTGGGTGCTGAGCCCCGGCCGGGGGAGCTACCTGAGATCGACGCGGTCAAAGCCGCGATGGAGAGCACCCCGGTCCGGCCCGGCACCCCGCCGCCCCCGCCTCCGCCGGCGGGGCCGCCGTCCACATCCGAGGGGCCAAGCGGTGATCGACCGCCGGCACGTTCGGGGTTGCGCCGGCTCTTCGCGGGCTGGGGTGCGCGCAGGTGGCTCGCCGCGGCGGTCGGTGTCTTCGTGGTGCTGCCGATCGTCACGTTCGGATTGGCCTATCTGATCGTCGACGTCCCCAAGCCCGGTGATATCCGCACCAATCAGGTGTCGACGATCCTCGCCAGCGATGGTTCGGAGATCGCCAAAATCGTTCCCCCCGAGGGCAACCGGGTCGACGTCGACATCAACCAGGTGCCCGTCCAAGTCCGCAACGCGGTGTTGGCCGCCGAGGACCGCGACTTCTACACCAATCCGGGATTCTCGGTCACCGGCTTCGCCCGGGCTTTGCAGAACAACCTGTTCGGCAACGACATCCAGGGTGGGTCGACGATCACCCAGCAGTACGTCAAGAACGCGCTCGTCGGGGACCAGCGCACCGGGTTCGGCGGTCTGATTCGCAAGGCCAAGGAGCTGGTGATCTCCACCAAGATGAGCCAGCAGTGGTCGAAAGACGACGTGTTGCAGGCGTACCTGAACATCATCTACTTCGGCCGCAGCGCCTACGGAATCTCCGCCGCGTCGCAGGCCTACTTCGATAAGCCGGTCGAACAGCTCACCGTCTCCGAGGGCGCCTTGCTGGCCGCGCTCATCCAGCGCCCGTCGACGCTGGATCCGGCCGTTGATCCGGAGGGTGCGGTGGTGCGGTGGAACTGGGTGCTCGACGGCATGGTGACCACCGGGGCGCTGTCCGAGCAGGAGCGCGCGCAGCAGGTCTTCCCGCAGACCGTCGCGCCGGATTTGGCCAAGACCGAGAATCTCACCACCGGTCCCAACGGCCTGATCGAGCGGCAGGTGGTCAAGGAACTGCTCGAGTTGTTCAACATCGACCAGCAGACGCTGAACACCCAGGGCCTGCAGATCACCACCACCATCGACCCGCAGGCACAGGATGCCGCGGTGGAGGCGGCCCAGACCTACCTGGACGGGCAGATGCCGGAGATGCGCACCGCCGTGGTCTCGATCGACCCCCGCACCGGCGGCGTGAAGGCCTACTACGGGGGGTCCGACGCCACCGGTTTCGATTTCGCGCAAGCCGGGCTGCCGACGGGGTCGTCGTTCAAGGTTTTCGCTTTGGTGGCTGCCCTCGAGCAGGGCATGGGGCTGGGCTACCAGGTCGACAGCGGCCCACTGAAGGTCAGCGACCAGCTGACCATCACCAACGCCGACGGTATGAGCTGTGGCACCTGCAATATCGCCGAGGCGACCAAACAGTCGCTCAACACCAGTTTCTACCGGTTGATGCTGAAGCTGAAGAACGGCCCGTCGGATGTGGCCGATGCCGCCCACCGGGCCGGGATCGCGGACAGCTTCCCCGGCGTCGATCACACCCTCTCCGAGGACGGTCTCGGCGGACCGCCGGGCGACGGCGTGGTGCTCGGCAAGTACGAGACCCGGGTGATCGACATGGCGTCGGCCTACGCCACCCTGGCGGACTCGGGGATCTACCACAGCCCGCATTTCGTGGAGAAGGTCGTCAACGCCGAGGGTGAGGTGCTGTTCGACGCCGCTTCCGACGAGAACCTCGGCGAGCGGCGGATCGAGGCGGCGGTCGCCGACAACGTGACCGCTGCCATGCGGCCGATTCCCGGCTGGTCCGCCGGCCACAACCTGGCCGGTGGCCGGGTGTCGGCGGGTAAGACCGGAACGCATCAACTCGGGGAGACCGGAGCCAATCGGGACGCCTGGTTCGTCGGGTACACCCCGCAACTGTCGACTGCGGTGTGGGTGGGCACCGTCGAGGGTGACGTACCGCTGGTCAACAGTTGGGGTGGACCGGTGTACGGCGCGGGACTGCCGGCCGATATCTGGAAGGCCACGATGGACGGCGCCCTGCAGGGCAGCGACTTCGAGTCCTTCCCGACCCCGTCGGAGGTCGGCGGTTACGCGGGTATTCCGGCGCCGCCGCCCCCGCCGCCGCGGCCGCCTCAGCCCGATCAGCGGTCCGGCCCGGATCCGGACGGCCCCCCGCCGGCAGGGATCGAGGTGCTGCCCGGTATCACCATCCCGCTGCCGGTACCGCCGCCGCCGGGCGAGCCGCTGCCGCCGCCCCCGCCGTTCGGGCAGCCGTTGCCCCCGCCGCCCCCGCCCCCGGAGGCACTGCCGCCGCCCCCGCCCCCGGGGCCGCCCCCGGCTGACCCGGCTGCGCCGCCGATTGATCCGGCCGCGCCCCCCGTTCCGCCCCCTCCGCCTCCTCCGTGATCGCGGCGTCCCCGGGCGATCCCGCGGGCGTCGAGCAGACGGTGGATCGGCCGCGCGCCACGGTGTCGCCGGAACCGCTGGCCGGGGATCTGCGCAGCGCCGATGACCG
>JAHZJY010000324.1 GCA_022600695.1 Actinomycetes bacterium
GATGCATCAAAGCCTCGGTCTGACCCTGGAGTCGATGAGCCTGGTCACGCGGGGCTCCCGCCGCCGCAGCAGCGGGGACTACCCGGCGGTCTACGACACGCTGCTCGGGACGCCGCCCTATGCCGGACGGCGCGAAACCTGGCTGGTGATACGGCTGGCTGCAATCGCCAACGGGGATGCGTTGCGGTGGCGGCCGACGGTCGGGGTGGCGGCCCTGGCCGCCGCGCAGCGGATCGCGGTATCACTGCGGTGCAGGGGGATACGGGTCAAAGTGGCCACCGCGACAGATATCGCCGAGTTTGAGAGGGGGATCGGGGGCAGCGCACTGGAACCGCACAATCGTCGCTGGCGCAGCCTCCGCGGCGACACCGGCTGGCAGACCACCTACGCCTACCGGCCGGCCGATATCACCCCGAACATTCTGGAACAGGCCTGGTCGCTGCGCGCGGACGGAATCGCCCAAAACGTCACGATCTTCACCGACGGTACCGTCTCGGCAACCGTCACGGTCTCCACCGCACAGCCGCCCACCGCGTCGCCCAGTGCTGTGCTGCAGACGCTCCCCGGTCAGCAGGCTCCGGCCAGGGCTGCGGCACTTTGTGCTCCACGACCTGTGATCCGCGGTCTCCGTCGGGGAGTGCCGGGCGAGGCACTCGTCGTGCCGGTCGGTTCCTCCGGCATCTTGTTCGGCCAGACCGTCGGCGGGGAGCGACTGCTCTTGCCACTCGGTGATCCCGGCGAACAGACCCGGGTCCATATCGCGGCTGAGGACCGGATCGCCAAACGGATCATCATCCGCGCAGCGGGTGCGGGGGACCGGGTGACGGTCCACACCACGAGCCTAGGTCGGTGGCAGAGTGTGCGGATGCCGCAGGTCGCGGTCGTCGAGCACGGTCGTCCGGTGGCCGGGACGACCGTCAGCGTGGTCGACGGAACCATCTCCCCCGCATCGCGACCGAACACGGTCATCTCGGTGGGGCCGGCCGGAACGGCGCCGGATTGCGACGCCGATATCGTCATCGCGCAGACCGGCCCGATGTCCATCGAGATCACCACAGCGGATGACCGTTACGACGTCGAGATGGAGTTCTTCCGTGCCGAGAACCGCTATCTGTCGGCCACCCCGGTGGCCGCGGCCACCGATCCGGGAATGGTGGATTAGACATGTCTAGCGGCACGGCGACTGTTGCTGCCCGGAGGTACTTCGATCAAGCGATGGCCGTCCTCGATTCCGAGCCCCGAACCGCTCGCCGGCTGTTCCGGGATGCGACGGAAACCGATGCCACGATGGCGGATGCCTGGTTGGGGAGGGCAGCGGCCGGTGATAGCGAGCGCTCGACCCTGGAGAGCCTGTACGCCTACGGGCCGAGGTTGCACCGAGAGTCGAACCGGCTGGGAATCAGACTCGAAGCTGCGCTGAAAGCCGGCCCCTACCTGTCGATCTCGGTTACCGAAGCCTCGCACGCCGGTATCGCACTGGCCAGCGCGCTGGTCGATGACAAACAGTACGAGCGGGCCGAAACCCTCCTGGAGGACGATGCCCTGCTGGACAGCTGGGAGAACCACCAGTGGTGTCAGTACGTGCGGAGCTACCTGATGTTCGCGACGCAGCGCTGGCCCGATGTCATTGCCGAGGCGGCACGTGTGCTGCCGGCTCAGGCCCTGGTCATGTCGGCGGTCGCGGCCGGAATCGCCACCCTGGCCGCCCACGCCGCGGCCCACCTGGGCCAGGCCCGGGTGGCACTGGATTGGGCGGACCGGATCGATCTCCGGCCCGACCGGCCGGCTACGGAGCCGGTCCGGCGCAGTCTTGTCGAGTCGACCGTGGTGGTGCTCGATCCGATCGAGTTCCCCCTTATCGCAGCCGATCTGGCGTATTTGCGCGGAATGGTGCACCGGCAACTCGGTGAGACGGACCAGGCGGAGATCTGGCTGTCGAAGGCTGCGGTCAACGGCGCCTTGACCGAGCCGGCACGGCAGGCTCTGGCCGACCCGCGACTGCAACTGGCGGTGACCGACGCGGAGACCATCGACAGTCGCACCGACAAGTGGGACCTCAGCACCGAGCGGTCCGCTGAGGACCGCGCCGACGTCGAGAACCGAGAGCGGCGTGCTGAACTGCTGGCCGAGGGTCGGGCACTGCTGGACAACCAGGTCGGTCTGACGGCGGTCAAGCGCGCGGTCGCGGAACTCGAGGACCAGATCGAAGTCCGGGCACTACGGCTGGCCCATGGACTGCCGGTCACCAACCAGACGAACCACATGCTGCTGGTGGGTCCGCCCGGTACCGGGAAGACGACCACGGCCGAGGCCCTCGGGAAGATCTATGCAGGCCTGGGTATCGTCCGGAACCCGGAGATCATCGAGGTGAAACGGGCGGACTTCTGTGGCGAGCACATCGGATCATCCGGACCGAAAACCAATGAACTGATCGATCGATCGCTGGGACGGGTCCTCTTTTGTGACGAGTTCTACAGCCTGGTCGAACGCCACCACGACGGACGCCCGGACATGATCGGGATGGAGGCCGTCAACCAACTGCTGGTTGCGCTCGAGGTGCACCGTTTCGACTTCTGCTTCATCGGTGCCGGATACGAGCGGGAGGTTGACGAGTTCCTCAAGGTCAATCCCGGGCTGGCCGGCCGCTTCAACCGTAAACTGCGGTTCGACTCCTACAGTCCGGGCGATCTCGTCGAGATCGCGGTCCGCTACGGCGGACCGCGGGCGACCGTACTGGACCCGGAGGCCCGCGGTGTCCTCAACGCGGCATGTCAGAAGATCCGGGCGCATCTGGCCCCCGATGGCACACACGGCATCGACCTGATGCAGAACGGACGGTTCGCCCGCAATGTGGTGGAACGCGCTGAGCGGCTGCGAGATTCCAGGGTCGCCGCCCAACACCGCCTCGACCGCGGGTCGGTCACGGTGGCAGATCTGGAGATGCTGCGCGCCCAGGACATCGTCGCGGCGGTGATCGCTGCATGCGCGGAGAAACACCTGCCGATCCAGATCTGAACCGCCGGCCCGTGCCGCTCAGCGGATCGGGCTGAAGCGCTCCAACTGGGGTGGCGGCCCGTCCAGGGGGGTGGGTGGCAGGACCAGGCTGACCCCGTCGATCACCCGGACCACATTGTGGGTGTGCCGGTCGAAGTTCAGGGTGCCGTGCTGGAAGTTCTGCACGATCCATTCCGGTTCGGCGATCTCCCCGCTGGTGGGCAGACCCAGTGCGCCGCGTTCATAGCCCAGCGACGCCCACGCCTCGTAGATGGCGCCGGTCAGCGGCTGGGCTCCGGTGTCCGGCGACCAGTACATGGCGCCGCGCTGGAAGGTCGCGTAACGGGTGTCACCGGTACCGGCGGCCTCCGGGGAGGTCGGCATCCCCAGTGGGCCGGCCTGACCGCCGTCGGACTCCCAACCGGCCAGGATCGCTCCGCCACGCAGACTGTCCAGGACATCGGGTGGGCGGTTGAAAGCGGCCGCCAGGCGCCGGATTTCGCCGAGAGCCGCATACCCGGCCTCACCCGGACACTCGGTGTTTCCGACATCGCGGTGGGCGAAGATCTCCGGCAGCTTCACGGTGCGGCCACCCGGCACCACCGTGTGCTGGCCGCCGTCCGACTTCAGGGCGACCGTGCCGAGTGGGTCCACCCGGTCCAGGCCCAGCCGCCAGCCCAGCAACCGTCCGGCGGTGCGCACCATGACCTCCGGTGGGGCGACCTCCTCGAAGTCACCGATCAGCGACACCCCCCACACGTCGCGGTTGAAGCCGCCGGTATGGGCGCCAAGCACATCCTTGGTGATACCGCCGGCCCGCCCCTCGAAGACCTGGCCGTACTTGTCGACGAGGGCGTTGTAGGCGATATCGCACCAGCCCAGCGTCATGGTGTGATACGCGTAAATCGAGCGAATGATCGCCGCCGAATCCTGCGGCTCGTAGTCGTTTCCGGTGGCGGTGTGGTGCAGTACCGCCGCACGGATGCCGTCACCATAGAACGGTCCGCCGCAGCGCATCCCGCTGCCCGCGCCCCATTGGGCCCGGCTGATGATGTTCGGCGGCTGGCCCGGCCCGAGCGCGGCGGTCGGCAGCGTCCACTGGGTGTCGACCGGGGCCTGCGGCGGGCTGATCAGGACGGCGGACATCGTCTGGCTCAGTGACTCCTCGGCATTGGCCGGGATGTAGCCCAGTTCCCGCCCGGCATCCAGGCCGTTCCGGGCAGGCTCGATGGTCACCGGCGCGTCCGCGGGGCGGTTGACCGCGATCTGGACCGCGGTGGTGTCACCGACGTAGACCGGATCGGTCCCCTGCGTCCCGTTGCCCTCGACGTCCTCGGAGCCGAGTTCGAATCGTTCGGCGCGATACCAGGGTCCCCAGGATCCGTCGGGCCGTTTGGCCCGCAGCTTCGCCGATGTTCCGGTCAGATCCGAGCCGGTCAGCGCCACCATGGAGAACGGTGTCTCCTGGGTGATCTCCCGGACCGTCTCCCCACCCCCGATACCGGCCAGTGGTTGTTGGGTCAGGACGGTGTCATCGGCGATGGCGCCGGACTCATCACCGTCAGGCTGGCCACCTATCGCCCACGGCACCAGCACGACTGTCGCCGCGATGGCGGTGAACAGGATCGTCGGGGTCGCACGACGGGACGGCACGTCGCGAATGTTACGTATGAGTCTGTAGTTGCCAGCGTTGCGACACGGGCTAGTGATAACTATGTGACTGGTGATTCCCGCAACGGCACCGCAGGGGCTTCCGCCGGCCGGTCAGCCGGCCCCACCCTGCGGTGCCGTTTCGATACGGGTCTCTCGACGCCGGTCTGTGCGCCTTCTCAGCTGATCTGGGACGGGAGGTCGCCGGCGGCCTCGATCACCGGGGCGGCCGCGGCGGCCGGCGCGGCGGCAGCGGCCCCGGCGTTCTGCATGGCCTGGGTGATGCTCGGCATGACGATGCCCTTGAGCAGGTCGACGGCCTGCCCGACGCCGAGCTGGTTGGCGGCGCTGGTGAGATCGCCGATGACGCCGGTGGAACTCGCCGCCGGTGCCGCAGGCAAGCCGAGTGACGGATCGCCCAGGATCGGGTAGGTGCCGCCGACCGGTCCCAGCGGGGCGCCGATCGGGGTTTCGATGGGCAGACCGATTCCGCCGGGCAGGCCGATCCCGGTCGGGCTGGTCAGTGCGGAGTCGGCACCCAACTGCGGTGTCATCAGCCCGGGTGCCGTCAGACCCGGGTCGGTCAGTGAGGGGACCGCGGCGGCTCCCGGGGTGGTCAGACCGGGTGTGAGGCTCGGGGTGGTCAGATCCGGCACTGTCAGGCTCGGCGTGGTCAGATCCGGCACCGTGAGACTCGGGGTGGTCAACTCCGGCACCGTCAGGCTGGGCGTGGTCAACTCCGGCGTGGTCAGGCTGGGTGTGGTGAGGCCGGGGCTGGTCAGGCTGGGTGTGGTGAGGCCGGGGCTGGTGAGACTGGGTGTGGTGAGACTGGGTGTGGTGAGACTGGGTGTGGTGAGACTGGGTGTGGTGAGGCCGGGGCTGGTGAGACTGGGTGTGGTGAGGCCGGGGTTGGTGAGGCTGGGGGTGGTCAGGCCCGGAGCGGTCAGTGGACCGGATTGCACCGGCTGGGTCCCGGCGGGGCTGAGCCCGGTCGGCAGCGGCGGCAGGTTGATCCCGAACTGGGAGAGGCCTGC
>JAHZJY010000325.1 GCA_022600695.1 Actinomycetes bacterium
GCGCAATTCTGGTCCACAGCGGCTCGCAGCAGTCTCGAATACGTCGCGACAACCCTGGCGAGCACCCTGGTCGTCACCTCCCCGGTCGTCCTGACCTACACCGTCACCGGGGAGTTCGATCCGTTCTCCTCCACGCTGGCGTCCGCCGGCAGCGATCTGGTCAGCTACGACCCGGGATTCCTGCAGACCGTGGCCCAGAAGAAGATTCTTTCGGGGATCGACCCGAACGGGTCGGCGTCTGACGGCACGATCAGCTGGAACTTCGGGCCCGGCTGGGCCTTCGGTGATTCCGTGCCGGGCAACCAGTACGACTTCCAATCGACTGCGATGCACGAACTGCTCCACACGCTGGGCTTCTTGTCCTACGTCGATGAGGCCGGGGCGAATACCGGCCGGATCTGGACGGACTTCGACAGCCACCTTGTGACATCGGACGGGACTGCGGTCATCGACGGCGATTACGTCTGGAACACCGCCTACAACTCCAATCTGACCGGCGGCAACGGGGGCCTGTATTTCGGCGGGCCGAACGCCGTCGCCGCATACGGCGGGCTCGTTCCGATTTATACCCCGCGTTCCTGGTCGGCGGGCAGTTCGATGTCGCATCTCGACGACTCGACGTTCGTCGGCGCGAACCGGCAACTCATGAATGCCCGCAGCGGCACCGGCCCGGGTATCAGGATCATCAGCCCCATCGAAGCAGCGGTCCTGCAGGATCTCGGCTACACCATGGCCCCTGGCCCCGGGGTATCTGCCCTGATGTTCGTGGGCCTGGTCCTGTTCCGGCGCCGGCGCGACGGCGCTGATCGGGACGAAATCCGGCGAATGGCCCACGCCGGCTGAATTCCCCTCCGGCGCGGCGGCGGTGCGTATCATCGCCGCCATGCAACCTGGGGACGGTCACGATCCGGCCGATGGACAGCGACGCCGCGGCCACCGCCGCTGGGTGATTGCGGCGGTCTGCGCCATCGTCGTGATCCTGCTCTTGGTGCTGTGGAGTATGCGGCCGGGACGTCAGGGACAGCCGGGAGAACCTGGCCGGCCCGTGAGCGGCGGTGGGATCACCGCCCCGGCGCTGATCGTCGAGGCGGACCGCGACGCCGTGCAGACGGCGATGGCCGGCAAGGATGCCACCGACCTGGGCGACCGCCTGCTCATCGACAACCCTGCTCATCGACAACACCGTGCACAAACCGCATCTTTTCCAGAACCGGCACCGGCAGGACGAACGGATAGAGATCGCGTTTACCCATCGAACGATTGACCATGTTCAGCGACCAGGCCAACGGCAACCAGATGTCGATCAGCGTGTCGAAAGCACTGGGACCGAGAACCCTCAGTTGGTAGGTGGCGTTGGCCGGCGCAAGGCCGTAGGCCGCCGCGGTGTCGAGGGTGCTGCGGATATGCAGATAATGCGCGAACGTCTCGGCCCAGTCCTCGGCCGGGTGCATGGTGGCGTACGAGGAGACGAAGTCCTGCTCCCAACCGGCCGGCGGCCCCTGTCCGTAGTGGCGATCCAGCGCGGCCTGGTAGTCGGCCGATGGATCACCGAACAACCGGGCGAATTGGAGCATCCGCTCCGGCGAGGCTCCGATGAGACGGTGGTAGTAGTAGTGGCCGATCTCGTGGCGGAAATGTCCGAGCAGGGTCCGATACGGTTCGTCCATCTCGATGCGCAGTTGTTCGCGGTGCACGTCGTCGCCCTCTGCGAGGTCAACGGTGATCAGACCGCTGTCATGGCCGGTCAGGACCTGCTCGGTGGTGCTGGACAACAGATCGAAGGCCAGCCCGTACTGCGGGTCGCTGTCCTGTCCGGCGACCGGTAGTTTGAGTTCGGACAGTTCGGCGATCAGCCGGCGTTTCGCTCGTTCGGCATCGGCGAAGGCGCCCAGCGCGTCGGTGTCGTCATCGCTCGGCCTGGTCCGGGTCAGCACGCAGGAGGCACACAGCTGCGGAATCGGTTGGACCCGCACCAGCCAATTACATTCGGCGAGATGACGATTCGCGCAGAGCTGGTAGGACTGCGAGTCGACGCTACCGTCACCGCCGGCCCCGCCGCCGGTGGCAATGACAAGGAAGGCCATCGCCTCGAGGGAGAACCCCACCGGACTCTCGCAGGCCAGGCATACGGAGTTCTCGAAGGCGAGGTGCTGTCCGCAGTTGGGGCAGGTGAAGTCACGCACCCGGGGGGCCTCCTCGGAGTGGGGCCACATCCACCGACACGTCGATGACACTGCGCTCCGAGTCGGTGTAGATGATGCCTCGCAACGGCGGTACATCGGCGTAGTCCCGGCCCCAGCCCACGGTGATGTAGCGCTCGTCGATGAGCTGGTCGTTGGTCGGGTCAAGGCCCAGCCATCGCCCATCCGGGGTCCAGACCGACGCCCAGGCGTGGGTGGCGTCTACGCCGAACACCCGGTCCTTGCCGGGCGGCGGATCGGTGGCGAGGTATCCGGACACGTAACTCGCCGCCAGCCCGTTGGCGCGCAGGCACGCGATCGCCAGTCGGGCGAAGTCCTGACACACCCCCTCCCGCGCGGCCAGGACCGCATCGACCCGGGTGGACACCGTCGTGGATCCGGAACGGTAGGTGAAGTCGGAGAATATTCGAGCGTTCAGGTCTCGCAGCACGTCGATCAGTGGGCGACCCGGCTCAAAGCTCGGAGCGGCGTAATCCCGCACCGCAAAGGTGATTTCGGGCGGCCGCAAATCCAGGACGAACTCCGCGGCCAACGCGCCCACGACACCAGTCGGCCGGGCCAGCTCCCACGGGGCCAACGCCGCGCCCCCGCCGTAAAGGTCCGGTGGCGGTGGGTCCACCTCGACCGTGGCAGCACTGCTCACCGTCAGCGCACGGTGGTGCGCAGTGATGTGGAAATAGGAGCTGATATTGCCGTAGGCGTCGCGACTGGTCGAACCGTCGGCCGGCTCGGGGTCGATCATGAGCTGATGGGACAGGCAGCGCTGCCGATCGGAGTCGCGCGGAGTGAGAAAACCACGGCCGTATGAATTGGTGACTA
>JAHZJY010000326.1 GCA_022600695.1 Actinomycetes bacterium
ACACCGGGCTCGTCGTCGATCCTGCGCCGGCTGCTCAGCGGCCGCGCGAACCCACTATTGTGCAGTATCGCCACGGCGATCGCGGCAACCGCGACGATCACCAGCAGCCACTGAACCGCGACGGACCATCGGGTTGCCGGTGTCTCGGCGGTCCGCAACCGCACCTCGACATCGAGGTAGGCGGGACTGAAGAAGGCGGTCCGGGCCATTTCACGGCCGTCAGGGGCGATCGCCGCGCTGATCCCGGTGGTGCCGGCGACAAGGACGTAGCGGCCGTGTTCGACCGCCCTCAGCGTGGCGAACGCCAACTGCTGCTCGCTCATGGCCTCGTCGAAGGTGGCGTTGTTGGTGGGCACGGCCAGCACCTGGGCACCACTGCGAACCGATTGGCGCAGCGCACGGTCGAAGATGACCTCCCAGCAGGTCGCCACCCCGACGGGTATTCCGGCGGGGTACACCACCCCGCTGCCGGTGCCCGGAACGAAGTGTCCGGCCCGTTCGGCGTAGGACGACAGTCGGGTGAAGAAGCCGCGCCAGGGCAGGTATTCGCCGAATGGCTGGACGATCTGCTTATCGTGGCGCTCACCCGGACCTCCGGCGGGGTCCCACACGATCACGGTGTTCGAGGCTGCCGGTTGGTCCGCAGTCCATTCCGGCAGGGCGACGACGGCGCCGACCAGGATCGGCACGCCGACGGCACGAGCGGCGATGTCGATCTGCTGGGCGGCGTCGGTGTTGGTCAGCGGGTCGATATCGGAGGAGTTCTCCGGCCAGATGACGAATGCCGGCTGGGGTGCCCTGCCCTCGCGTACGTCCGCGGCGAGTTGCAGGGTTTGCCGGACATGGTTGTCCAGTACGGCGCGGCGCTGGGCGTTGAAGTCCAGGCCCAGCCGCGGCACGTTGCCCTGGACCGCGGCGATCGTGACCGCAGGTTCGTCTCCCACCTCGGTGGCCGCGCGGCGGACGCCGGGGGCAGCGACCGCCGTGGCCATCAGCACTACACAGATGTACGCCCCGGCCAGGACGAGTGCTTCCGGTCCCCGGTGCCGTTCGCCGCGGTGGCCGACTCGCAGCCCGATCTCAATCACCAGCGCGCACAGCGACGTGCCGAGCAGCGCCACCGCGAACGACACCAATGGCGCGCCCGCCCACTGGGCAAGGGGCAGGAGGGGGCCGTTCGTCTGACCGAAGGCCGCTACGCCCCAAGGGAATCCGCCGAACGGGATACTGGACTTCAGCCACTCCTGCATCGACCAGAGAAATGCCAGCCACAGTGGCCATCCGGGCAGTCGGGCCACCAGAACCGAAAACACCCCGAAGATCGCCGGGAACAGCGCCTGGAGCGCCGACAGCGCCAACCACGGCGGCACACCGACGAGGCCGCTGACCCACGGCAGCAGCGGTAGGTAGAAGGCGAGCCCGAACAGGAACCCGTAGCCGAAACCGCCGGCCGGCGTGGTCATCGGGTGCACCAGCACGCTGGTCGCCAGCGCCATCGCCGGTATCGCCGCCCACCACCAGCCGATCGGCGGAAAGCTCGCGCACAACAGCAGACCGGCCAGCACGCTGACCGCAAGCCGCACTACCCGCGGCAGCAATGCGGCCATCAGCCGCCCTCCGGCACTGTGCTCAGCCATGGGTCACCACACCTCGGTGCACGGTCTGTCGGCAGCGTGGCAACGGATCCCCGTCGTCCAGTCGGGGCAGTGCCGGGACCCGGGACCGGGCATCGGTCGACCAGCGCTGCACGGCGTCAGCCGGGGCGGTGACATCGAGGTCGCCGGTCTCCCAAACCGCATACGACGCGGGGGCGCCGGGGACCAGGGTGCCGGTGACGCCGTCGCGAACCCCGCCGGCCCGCCAGGCCCCGCGGGTGGCGGCGACGAAGGCCGCCCGGGGTGATATCGCGCTTCCCGGGGTCCGATGTTGGCTGGCCGCCCGGATCCATGACCATGGATTCATGCTGGTCACAGGGGAATCTGAACCGAAAGCCAGTGGCACGCCTGCCGATGCTAACAGCGCCAGCGGGTTGAGCGCGGCAGCCCGGCCGGGCCCGAGACGGCGAGCGTACATACCGTCCGGCCCGCCCCACCGCGCGTCGAAGCTCGGCTGCATGCTGGCGGTGATCCCCCAATTGCCGAGTGCCGCAGCTTGGGCGGGCGACACCATCTCCAGATGTTCCAGCCGATGACCGCAGCGCGCCACCGCCGGCGCACCGAACCGCTCCACGGTTCTGGTCAGCGCTTCGACGACGGCGGTCACGGCTGCATCGCCGATGATGTGGAAACCCGCGGTGATCCCGGCCTCGGTGCAGGCCATCAGATGTTCGCGGATGGCATCGGGGTTCAGGTGGCAGGTGCCGGTGCAGTCCGGCGCATCCGAGTACGGCTCGGACAGCCACCCGGTGCGGGAGCCCAGTGCGCCGTCAACGAACAGGTCGCCGGCCAGTCCACGAGCCCCGGTGGTCTCGATCAGACTGTGGGCCTGGGCCGCGGTGGACACCGCCTCGCCCCAGTAACCGATGAGGTCGACATCATGGACGACCGCACGCAGTTCCGCCCAGTCCTCGGCGCCGCCGATCTCCGGTCCGGCGCACTCGTGCACGGCGACGATGCCGTGGGCCGCGGCGTGGTCGAGGGCGGCACGGCGGGCCTCGTCTCGCTGCCGCCGGCTGAGCAGACCGCGGGCCTGGGTCCGCACCAGGTGATGGGCTGCGGAGGTGAGCGGACCCTGGGGGTCGAAGCCCGCTACCGTCGCCAGGCCGGGGATTGACCGGCGCAGTGCCGTCGATGCCACCGCCGAGTGCACATCGACCCTGGCGAGGTAGGCGGGCACGGAGCCCACGACCGCATCGACGTCGGCGGTGCTCAAGGGGCGGTCCCAGCCGGTGTCGTCCCAGCCGTGGGCCCAGACCGGCCGGTCCGGGTGTGCGGCGACCTGCTCGGCGATCAGTCGCAGACAGTGCGCACGGTTGGTCGCCGGGACCAGGTCCAGCCCGGTCAGCCGTAAACCGGTGTCCGTCACATGCACGTGGCTGTCGACGAAGGCCGGTGCGACCAGTGCGCCGGCCAGGTCGACGTGCTCGGCACCGGGGAACTGGTCGCGGCCGACCGCATCGCTGCCCAGCCAGGCGACGACGCCGTCGCGGACCGCGACGGCGGTGGCGTCGGGGTGCGAAGGGCTGTACACCCGCCCGTTGAGCAGAAGTCTGGTCACGGGTGACAGTGTGCCCGGGGTTGCGGCCGGTTCAGCGCCGGACGGGTAGTTGATCGACGACTTCGCCGATGACCTCGCCGTCGATGTAGTCGCCACGACCGACCCGGGTACCGGTCTCCTGGTTCCGGTTGATGTCGAAGTAGACGTTGAGCGAACCCATTCGGCGTGCGACTCCGCGGGTCAGCATGGTGGCGGCCAGTGGCCGCATCGCTCCGCGAGTCGGTGGGGCCAGGATCAGCGCCCCGGCCGCCGTTGTCACCACGCCGGGAAGTAGCACCAGGAAAGAGCCCAGGCCGACGAGCATTCCATCGGCCATCGCGGTCTGTGGGGCGGTTCGGGCCCGTGGCGCCGCGAGGAATTGTCCTCTGATCTGGGAGGCT
The DNA here is from genome assembly GCA_022600695.1 of Actinomycetes bacterium. GTDB lineage: Bacteria > Actinomycetota > Actinomycetes > Mycobacteriales > Mycobacteriaceae > Mycobacterium. Next base: position 3,597 of record JAHZJY010000326.1, read on the forward strand.
GCCAGCAGCACACCCACCGCGAAGGTCGCGGCCAGCACCAGCAGCGTCCAGCCCAGGCCAAGCGCCCAGATCAGCAGGGTCAGCGCGGCGATTTCGGCTAACGCGTAAAGGCCCACATATCGGGCCGAGGAGCGCAAAAACGGTTGTGTCGCCATGGTCTGAAAACGTCCCGGGCACCGGCCTGGTTCCTGGCCGCTGATCACGGATTGGCCACTCCGGGCCGGCCGTTGGTGCCATCGACACCAGCAGGCGGGCACTCCATCGAGAAACTGCTGGGGCTGTCAACGACATTGTCGCAGTCGGCCGCCGCCCTTCGCGTGGACCCGGCGACAAGTGCGAGAAGGGGAGGATAGCCGCGTCCGGCTCAGGCCGGACGGATTTCCAGGCCGACGGTGCGTTCGGCGCCACCCCGCAGTTTGGAGAAGAAGCTGAAGACCCGCCCGACAATTCCGTAGCGCTGGTTGATGGCCCGGTAGACGTGTTCAGTCTGCGAATCGTCGAGCACTCTCGCAACCGCCTCCACCGATTCGCCCTTGACCTTGCCGCGCATATCGCAGACCGCCAGAGTGACCCGCGGGGTGTTGCGAATCCGCTTGACCTTCCAGGCGTTCTTCTCGGTGATCACCACAGCGCGGTCACCGTCGCGGGCGATCCAGACCGGCACCGGCTTGGGCCGTCCATCCTTCGTGAACGTGGTCAACGACACGTATCGGGCTCGGGACACATCGTCGAAAGTGGCAGTCATACCGTTCAATCTAGCGGCCCTCGAGTTCCCCCTCGGTTTCCAGCAGCACCTGACGCAATCCGGCCAGAGTTTGCGGCTCCGGCTGCTCCCACAACCCGCGGCCCGCCGCCTCCAGCAATCGCTCGGACATACCGTGCAATGCCCACGGGTTGGACTCGCTGAGGAACTTGCGGTTCTCCGGATCCAGGACGTACTGCTCGGTAATCCGCTCGTACATCCAGTCGGCTATCACCCCCGCGGTGGCGTCGTAGCCGAACAGATAGTCGACGGTTGCGGCCATCTCGAAGGCACCCTTGTAACCGTGCCTGCGCATTGCCGCCATCCACCGCGGGTTCACCACGCGGGCCCGGAACACGCGGGCGGTCTCCTCGGAAAGGGTCCGGGTGCGAACTTCATCGAAGCGGGTGTTGTCGCCGACGTAGGCCGTCGGCGCCTCCCCGGTCAGCGCTCGGACAGTGGCGATCATGCCGCCGTGGTACTGGAAGTAGTCGTCCGAGTCGGCGATATCGTGCTCGCGGGAGTCGATATTCTTCGCCGCCACCACAATCCGGCGGTACTGAATCGACATGTCCTCGCTCGCCGGACGGCCGTCCAGGCCGCGACCGTAGGCGAAGCCGCCCCACGCCGTGTAGACCTCGGCGAGGTCGGCGTCGTCGCGCCAGTTGCGGCTGTCGATCAACTGCAGTAGGCCGGCGCCGTACGTGCCGGGCTTGGAGCCGAAAATCCTTGTCGTGGAACGACGTTCGTCACCATGGTCGCGCAGGTCCGCCTGTGCGTGGGCTCGCACGTAGTTCTGTTCGACCGGCTCGTCGAGTCCGGCTACCAGCTGAACCGCGTCGTCGAGCATGGTCACCACGTGCGGGAAGGCGTCACGGAAGAATCCGGAGATGCGCACGGTGACGTCGATGCGGGGGCGTTCCAGCTCGGCCGGCGGGATCGCCTCCACGTCGACGACCCGTCGGGAGGCGTCGTCCCAGATCGGCCGTACCCCCAGCAGGGCGAGGACTTCGGCGATATCGTCGCCGGAGTTGCGCATCGCCGAGGTGCCCCACACTGACAGGCCCACCGATCTGGGCCACCTGCCGTGATCGGAGCGGTACCGCTCGAGCAGTGAATCGGCCATCGAGACGCCGGTTTCCCAGGCCAGCTTGGAGGGCATGGCCTTCGGGTCCACCGAGTAGAAGTTGCGTCCGGTGGGCAGCACATTCACCAGCCCGCGCAGCGGGGACCCTGACGGGCCGGCGGGAATGAAGCGCCCGTCCAGCGCCCGGAGCACCTGCGCGATCTCGGTAGCCGTCCCGGCCAGGCGCGGCACCACCTCGTCGGTCGCGAACCGCAAGATCCGCGCGACGGCCGGGTCCGGCGTCAGCGCGTCGACACCATCGGCGTCCCAGCCTGCCGCCTGCAAGGCAGTCAGCAGTCCCCTGGCCTGTTGTTCGGCGTCGTCGACGTCCGCGCGATCATCGGTGCCGTCCTCGGCAAGCCCCAGGGCCTGCCGCAGGCCCGGCATGCTCTGCTCGCCGCCGAACAACTGCCGGGCCCGCAGGATGGCCAGCACCATGTCCAGTTCGGCATCCCCGGTCGGCGCCGCGCCAAGTATGTGCAGGCCGTCCCGGATCTGGACGTCCTTGATCTCGCAGAGCCAACCGTCGACGTGCAACAGCATGTCGTCGAAGGAATCGTCGGCCGGTCGCTCGGTCAGCCCGAGGTCGTGATCCATCTTGGCCGCGCTCATCAACGTCCAGATCTGCTGGCGTATCGCGGGCAGCTTCGCCGGGTCGAGCGCGGCGATATTGGCGTGTTCATCGAGCATCTGCTCGAGTCGGGCGGTGTCACCGTAGCTCTCGGCGCGGGCCATCGGCGGGATCAGGTGGTCGACGATGGTGGCGTGCGCGCGGCGTTTTGCCTGGGTGCCCTCGCCTGGATCGTTGACCAGGAAGGGGTAGATCAGCGGCAGGTCGCCGAGGGCCGCGTCGGGGCCGCAGTTGGCCGACATTCCAACGTTCTTACCGGGCAGCCATTCCAGGTTGCCGTGCTTGCCCATGTGCACCACGGCGTGGGCGCCGAATTCGTGGCGCAGCCAGAAGTAGGTTCCGAGATAGTGATGGCTGGGCGGCAGGTCGGGATCGTGGTAGATCGCAATCGGGTTCTCGCCGAATCCGCGCGGTGGCTGGACCAGGATCACGATATTGCCGGCCTGGATGGCCGCGACCACGATCTCACCCTCGGTGTCCCGACTGCGATCGACGAACAACTCGCCTGGCGGGTCGCCCCAATGCCGGACCACGGCCGCACGGAGTTCGTCGGGCAGGGCGACGAACCATTCCCGGTAGCGGGCCGCCGGAATTCTGATCGACCGGTCGGCCAGCTGGCCCTCGGTCAGCCAGTCCTGATCCAGCCCACCCCGCTCGATCAGCGCATGCATCAGGGCGTCACCGTCACCGCTGGCCAGACCGGGGACATCGTCGATGTGGTAGCCGTTGTCCCGCAATGCATTCAACAAGACGATCGCGCTGGAGGGGGTGTCCAGTCCGACGGCGTTACCGATCCGCGAATATTTGGTCGGATAGGCCGAAAACATCAACGCGATCCGCTTGTCCGGGGCGCTGACGCGGCGCAGCGTCGCATAGTTGACCGCCAGGCCCGCGACCCGATCGCATCGTTCCGGATCGGGCACATAGGAGATCAACCCCTCGTCGTCGATCTCCTTGAACGAGAACGGAACGGTGATGATGCGGCCGTCGAACTCCGGTACCGCGACCTGGGTGGCCACATCACGGGGACTCAGGCCGTTCTCATTGCCGACCCACTGGGCCCGCGGACTTGTCAGGCAAAG
>JAHZJY010000327.1 GCA_022600695.1 Actinomycetes bacterium
GTCCCCGCCCGGCCTGCGCCGAACAGGCCGCGAGCCGCGGCGACGATCTTCCCTGGCTGCGGCAGGGCTGCCTGCTCGAGGTGTTTGGCGTACGGGATCGGGACTTCGGCGGTGCAGACCCGGGCGATCGGGGCATCGAGTTCGTAGAACGCCTGCTCGACGATCCGCGCACTGATCTCCCCGGCCAGGCTGCCGGTGTGCCAGCCTTCGTCGACCACCACGACGCGGTGGGTCTTTCGCACCGACTCCAGGATGGTCCCATCGTCGAGGGGTCTCAGCACCCGCAGGTCGATCACCTCGCAACTGATTCCGTCCCGGGCGAGTTCCTCGGCCGCGTCGAGGGCCTTCGGCACACACCCGCCGTAGCTGATCAGCGTGACGTCCTCGCCGGTGCGGCGTACCGCCGCCCCGGTGATATCGGTCGGCACCAGCGCCTCGATATCGCTGGCGGTGTTGTACAGCGCCACATGTTCGAAGACCATCACGGGATCGGGGTGGGTCAGCGCGGTGCGCAGCATGCCGTAGGCATCGGCGACGGTGACCGGTGCGAGCACAGTGATACCCGGGATGTGGGCGTACCAATTCTCCAGGCTGTGCGAATGCTGGGCGGCGAGTTGGCGCCCGGCGCCGGTGGCCATTCGCACCACGAGCGGCACCGAGAACTGGCCGCCGGACATATGTCGCAGGGCCGCAGCGGTATTGACGATCTGGTCAAGTGCCAGCAGGCTGAAGTTCACCGTCATGACCTCGACGATCGGGCGCAGTCCGCCCACCGCCGCGCCGATCCCGATCCCGACGAAGCCCAATTCCGACAGCGGCGTGTCCCGAACACGTTCGGGTCCGAATTCCGCGAGCAGGCCCTTGGAGGCGGCGTAGGTGCCGCCGTACCGACCGACGTCCTCCCCGAGCAGTACCACCCTTTCGTCGGCGCGCATGGCGTCGGCGATCGCGTCGTGGACCGCACTGCGGTACGTGGTCTTCATCGGAGGTTCTCAGCGCCAACAGGTGTCGTCACATGCCGACCGAGGGTGTCGACGCTCTCGAGGGTTCCGGCCTCGGCGTAGGCGACCGCCTCGGTGATTTCGGCGGCCGCCGAAAGCTCCATCGCGGCGATATCGTCGTCGGTCAGCAGCCCTTCGGCGATGGATGTCTCGGTGAACAGCCGGATCGGGTCACGTTCGCGCCAGGTCGCCACCTCGGCCTTCTCCCGGTAAAGCTCGGGATCGAACATGGAGTGCGGCCGGAACCGGTAGGTGCGGAATTCGATGAAGAACGGGCCTCCTTCGGTGCGGCTGTGTTCGACGGCCTGCTTCATGACGCGGTGGCAGTCGAGCACGTCCATCCCGTCGGCGGATGCGGCCGGTACCCGGTAGGACTCCGCTTTGGCGACCAGGTCGACCTGGGAGAGCTCCCGGTCGATGGCGGTGCCCATGGCGTAGCGGTTGTTCTCGCAGCAGAACAGCACCGGCAACTGCCACAACTCTGCCATGTTCATCGACTCGTGGAACGCACCCTCGGCGATCGCGCCCTCACCGAAATAGCATGCGGTGAGCCGCTTCCGATTCAGCTGGGCGTCGGCGAAGGCCAGCCCGGCAGCCAGCGGCAGGCCGCCTGCGACGATCGCATTCCCGCCGTAGAACCGCCGGCCGGCGTCGAACAGGTGCATCGAGCCGCCGCGCCCGCCGGAGCAGCCTTCCTGTTTGCCGAACATCTCGGCCATGATCGTGGTCATCGGAACCCCGCGGAGCAGGGCGTGGGCGTGCTCGCGGTAGGTGGCCACCACCGCGTCTCCGGATCCCAGTGCCCGCAGTGAACCCGTGGCGACGGCCTCCTCGCCCACGTAGAGGTGCAGGAAGCCCCGGATCTTGCCGGCGCTGTACAGTTCGGCACACTTCTCCTCCATGCGGCGGACCCGGATCATGTCGGTGAGCAGGGCGCGGGCCAATTCGGGATCGGTCACGACGTCCCCCCGGGCGCGGGCGTTTCCACGGTGGAGGTGTCGCCCTCCGGCAGGCCGAGTTCGCGTGCCTTGAGCAGCCGTCGCATGATCTTGCCGCTACGGGTGTGCGGGAGGGAGTCGACGAAGTCGATCTCCTTGGGCGCCACGGCCGCTCCCAGCCGCTTGCGGGCGTGACCCAGCAGACTCCGGTGCAGGGCGTCGTCCGCGGGGTAGCCGGATTTCAGCGTGACGAACGCCTTCACCACAGCACCGTAGGTCGGGTCCGGTTTGCCGATCACTGCCGCCTCGGCCACGGCCGGGTGATCGGTCAGGACGTTCTCCACCTCGAAGGGACCGATCAGGTGGCCGGATGCCTTGATGACGTCATCGGCGCGACCGACGAACCACAGGTAGCCGTCGGCGTCCCGCTTGACCAGGTCCCCGGACAGGTAGAGATCCCCTCCGGGGTCGGCGTGGAAACACCTGCGGTATCGGTCGTCCTGATTGAGATAACCGCGGAACATCGACGGCCAGCCGACGCGCAGCGCGAGTTCTCCCTCGACATCGGACCGTTCGATCACGTGAATGTCGCCGGTGTCCGGGTCGTGGTCGACGACGGCCACCTCGATACCGGGTAGCGGCCGACCCATCGACCCCGGTTTGATCGCGAAGGCGGGGGTGTTGGCAACCATGATGCCGCCGGTTTCGGTCTGCCACCAGTTGTCGTGAATCGGCAGGCCCAGCACTCGCTTTCCCCACCAGACCGCTTCGGCGTTGAGTGGCTCGCCGACGCTGGCGATGAACCGCAGATGGTCGAATCGGTAGTCGGCGGCCAGCTCCGGACCCGCCTTGATCAGCATCCGGATGGCGGTCGGTGCGGTGTACCAGACCGTGACCGCCTCGTCCTGAAGGATTCGGTACCAGCGTCGGGCGTCGAACTCCGCCTCGTCGACGATGGAGGTCACGCCGTGCAGTAGCGGCGCGATGATGCCGTAGGAGGTTCCGGTCACCCAGCCGGGATCGGCTGTGCACCAGTAGATATCGTCGGGGTGCAGATCCAGGGCGTATAGACCGGTGATGTAGTGCATGGCGATCGCGCCGTGCACATGCTGGGCGCCCTTCGGGGTGCCGGTGGTGCCGCTGGTGAAGTGCAGCAGCGACAGGTCATCGGCGGTCGTGTGCTCGATGGGTGCGTCTTCGGATGCCCGGTCCATCAGCGTTCCGAAGTTGTGCGTCCCCGGGATGTCCTCGTCGCCGACGACCAGGATGTGCCTGACCGACGGAAGCTGGTCGCGGATCTTGGCGATCTTGCGTTTGTAGATCGCGGCGGTGGTGACCAGCACATCGGCGGATCCAATGGTGACCCGGGTGGCGATCGGCTCGGGCCCGAAGGCGGAGAACAGCGGTGAGACCACGCTGCCGTTGCGTAGAGCCCCGAGCATGCTGATGTAGAGCTCCGGGACGCGGCCCATGATGACGAAGAGCTTGTCGCCCCGGCCGATTCCGAGGCCGCGCAGCACATTGGTGAAGCGGCGGCTCAGTCGGCCGAGGTCGCGGTAGCTGATGTCGTGGGTCGTGAGCTCGCCCGATCCGGGGGTATCGGTGATGAACCGCAACGCGGTCTTCCCGGCCGCCGGGCCGGCGGCGTGCCGGTCCACCGCCGCATAGGCGATATTGCAGCCGGCGCCCACCCTGCCGGACCCGTCGTCGGCCCCGCCCATACCGGCGCACAGTTCCGGAATCTGCGACCAGGTGAACGTCGCGCAGGTGGCGTCGTAGTCGCCGAGATTCGGTGCGACCTTGAAGTCCGCGGGCCCCTTGTGGATAGTCGCGCGCGTTCCCTCGTCGTCCACGTCGGTCCCGCTAACCGTGCGACCGGTCGAGGACACCGTCGCGGCGGGCGCGCGCGAGGTTGGCCATCACCCGTTCGGTCAGAGCGCGGTGGATGCCGCCGTTCTTGATGATGTCGAGCCGTTTCAACTCTCGCAGGAAGGCGTCGATGCGTCGTTCCAGCGGCCAGTCCCAGTACTCACGCCCGGTGAACCGCGAGCACAGAAACTGCCATGCGATCCCGTCGATCTCCTCAGCCGTATAGGCCTTGGCCATCAGAGCCCCCCGCCCCGTCCGTTCCCGTTCCACGTGCTCTGCAATCGTGTCCGCAGCGCGGGGTGCCGCGGAAGGGGCGAAAGTCACCGGCTGGGCTACAGCGCGTGAATTCCCTTGTACAGCACCATCGCGCCGATCACGACGAGGATCACGCCGACGAGGGCGGCGTGGTTGTCCTCCATCCAGCGCTTGAGCTTGTCCAGCGGGGCATCGAGCCGGTTGCCGGCGACCAGATAGGCCAGAACCGGCAGTGCCACTGTGGACGCGGCGACCACGGTGAAGAGGACCACCGAGGTCCACGCCTGGGAGCGTCCCAGCGCGGCGGTGCCGATCGCCAGACCGGCCGCCACGCACATCAGGAAGACCTTCACGTTGGCCACGGTCAGCCCAAGCCCGGTGACGAACGCCCGGCCCGGGCCGATGGAGGTCATCGAGGCCAGCCACTTGGGGTTGTGTGCCGAGCGGTTGCGGCCCAGCCAGCGGTAGATCCCGAACGCGATCAGCGCGGAACCGAGGACGATCCGCACGTAGGGGGCCCAGGCCGGGGAGTTGCTGAGGCTGCCGGCCAGTTCCGATCCGCGGACGAACCCGCCGGTGATGACGAGGATGCCCAGTGTCCAGCCGACGAGAAAGGCGATGCTGGTTGGTCGGGGCCGTGGGGTGTGCAGCATCAGGATACCGGGGATGATCGACAGCGGCGAGAGCGCGATGATCAGCGCCAGCGGGACCAGCTCGGTCAGGCTGAAGTCGACACTGCTGGCGGCGGAACTCATCAACGGCAACTTAGTCGGGTGCGCGGCGTAGCGCCCAGGCGGGTGTCTCCCAGCGGGCCGGCGAGCAGACGCAAAGTCGCACCAAAGCGGGCACCTAGGTGCGAGTTCGCGTCTGCTCGCCGCGGCGGGTTTACCGTCGGCTGGACCTCTTGGGGGTGCTGGCACCGGTGTCCGCCGAGGCGGCCCGCGGTGCGCGGACACCGGCCCGGGTGGGTGCGGCAGGTGTGTCGGTGCCGGCCTGGACCTGCGGGGCCGGGTCGACGCTGACCGCCGGGACCGAGACCGGGGCGACCTCGGCCACGCCGGAGTCGGCCGGGGCGGCCGCTTCCACCTCGGCGACGGCGGGAGTTGGCTCCGCAACCACAGCCGGGGCGACGGGGACCTCGCTGGGGGCGGACACCTCGACCGGTGCCGCCTCGACCGCCGCAGCGGATTGGGCCGCGGTCGCCTCCGGCGGGGTGACCACCAGCTGTTCACCGAGGTACTGCCCCATGCCGATCAGCGAGCCGATCGGTCCAACGGGCAGGCCGCCGAAGATGATAGGCCCGAGATCGGTGTCCTTGACGGCATAAACGCTGTCAAACCCTGTCCCGCCGGAGAACTCGGTGGGCGGATTCTCTGGATCTCTCAACGATCCGTTGAGTGGCGTCGGTCCGGAAATCAGGCCGCCCAACCGGAGGCCGACCCCGTCGAGAGGCGCATCCGGTCCTAGGGCACCGAGGATCGGCGTCAGGTCAAGAAGCGCTCCGTTGAGGAAACCGTTGACCAGATTGGCCGGGATGTTGATGAGCTCGTTGAGTGCGCCGAGGAAATCGCTGGTCCCGATGGCGTCGACGATCGCGGTGACACTGTTGATCAAGGCGGCCACCGGTGACAGCACCGGCCCGAGCAAGCCCAGCAGCACGCCACTGCCGTAGGAGTTGAGGAATGTTGAAACCGACGCAACGGTCGGCCAGATGCCGCACTCACCGTCGATCTGGCAGGGGTCTTCGAAGAGTGCGGGCACCATCTCTTGATTCAGGGCGTCTTTGAACAGGTCGGGCGAATTTCCCTCCACCGGTGAGGTTTCCGAGAGGTAGGTACCGGCGGGTATCGGGGCCGTGTTAGCCGAGCCTTCCGGCCCGATGGGGAAGTCGGTTACCTGCCCCGAGTTGAACGGCGAGGTGATGAGCTTTCCGATGTTGTCGGCGACCTGTTCGAGGATCAGGCCGAAGTTGCCCGAACTGATCTCGCCGAGGTAGGTGCCCAGGTTGCCGATGACGGTCGACAGGATCGGGAACGGCTTCTCGAACGCGAACCCGATGAGCGCGGCGACGTTGTCAATGGACGTGGTGATGGTGTCGACCCACGGGGTGATCGGGTCGAACGAGGCGGCCAGCATGGCGCCGACGTCGGTGACGACCCGGTGCGGGACGAGTGCGGTCTGTTCGGGCACGGCCTGCACCGGTGCCAGGGCGATGGCCCCCACACCGACCGCAGCAATACCCGCGGTGAGGTACGAGCGTGCTGTCACGGGA
>JAHZJY010000042.1 GCA_022600695.1 Actinomycetes bacterium
CGGATGGCCGACTCGACCTGCTCCTCGGGGATGGTCTTGGTGCAGAAGAACCAGTCCTCGCAGTGCACGTCGGCGGCCGCACCGTCCATCCGGTCCTTGGCCGTGCCGCAGGATCCGGCGGGCGGGACGATCACCGGTTCGCCGGGCCGCCAGTCCGCCGGTGTGGCGATGTCGTAGTGGTCGGCCGTCTGTAGCGCCTTGACCACGCGCAGCAACTCATCGAAGTTGCGGCCCAGGCTCAGCGGGTAGTAGATGATCGTGCGCACAATGCTCTTGGGGTCGATCACGAAGACCGCGCGGACGGCCTTGGTGGTGTCCTCACCGGGCATGATCATCCCGTACTTGCGCGCGATCTCCATCGAGATGTCCTCGAGCAGTGGGAAGGTCACCTCGATATCCTTCATATCGCGGAAGGCGATCTTCTCCTTGATGGTGCGCAGCCAGGCGATGTGACTGTAGAGCCCGTCGACCGATAGCCCCAGCAGTGCGGTGTTGTATTTGGCGAACTCGTCCTGCATGGCGGCGAACGTCATGAACTCGCTGGTGCAGACCGGGGTGAAGTCGGCCGGGTGGGAGAAGAAGATGACCCATTTACCCGAGTAGTCGGCCGGGAAGTTGATCGGACCCTGCGTACTGACCCCGGTGAACGATGGGGCCGGGTCGCCGATGCGGGGCATGGTGGTGGCGGGGGCGGGTACATCAGGTGTCATGGGAACCTCCGGCTGTCCTGGATCAGATCTCTTCGAGTGTATACCCCGCGGGGTATTAATCTGTCGACCTTGCGGCGGGTGCGCCGGTAATTGAGTGTAGTGAGCACACCCTGCCCGCCGTTCTATTCCGAGATCGGTTGGGCATCGTGGATGTCGATCGCGACCAGTGTCGGGAACGGAAGTGGCCGGCCGAACGGGCCGCTCGGATACACCCGTCGCCGGGTGGGCAGCCACAACCCGTCGAACCGCCGGTAGTCCCGGCACAGATGGGCTGCTCTCGCCCAGGGGCCGATCACCTCAGCGGTGTAGTCATGGCGGGACAGCCGGCCGGACTCATCGAAACGGAAAAGCTGTCTCGGCGAATGGGTGGGCAGGCCGGGCGGGAAGCGGGTTCGCAGCACTGTCCCGCCAGCACCGTCGCCGAGTTGTTCGTCCACCGTGAATCCCGGGCCGGCCAGCAGGAACGGCAGGTTGATGTAGTTCCACATGGCATAGCCGCAGAAGTAGGCGAAATCCAGCTCATCCCAGTACAGCGCCCGGCGCCGATGGGCGAACGCGGCACGGGGGTCGGCGCGGGTCGCGGTGACATTCCCCGAAGCGTTCCGGACCTCGACGTCCTCGGCTCCGCGCAGAAGGGTGCTCTGCCCGGTTGCGGGGTAGTCGTGCAGGACGACCTCAGGGATCCGGGTCCGGACGGTCAGGTGCACATGATTCTGCGGCGCAACGCGTTTCGCGGTGAACAGAAAACCGCTCGCGGACATCTCGAGTTCCACCGACGTCAGGGAACGCCAGTACGCCAAGCCGCCGTGCGCGTCGAGGATCCGGTCCAGGGCGGCCTTCACACCGCGCCCTGATGCGGCAGGCCGGGGCCGTGCTCGAACTGCACGACAGTGCGGTCCTGCAGATACGGGAGGATCATCTCGTTGAGGATTCGCTGGTGTTCGGGGTGGTCCCGGTAGGCGGTGAAACTGTCCCGGTCGTCGAAGGTGCCGACGACCGCGAAGTCGTAGGCCGCCGGGGTCAGGCCGATATCGGGCCCACACAGGTAGTTCCGGACGCCGTCGAGTCGGGCGGTGAGGCTGCCCAGCGCCTCGGCGATCGCGGCGGCCGAGACGTCGTCGCCGGCGCGCCACTGGAATGTCACGACGTGTGTGAAGACCATGCGAACCACTCTAGGAAATGGCTTACCCCGGATGTGTCCCGGCGCTCGACAGGGCGGCGGTGTAGCGGCGCCGGATGGCCGAAAGCTGCCCTGCCTGCGCTGTACCTACTGCCTGCCCGGTACCTACTGCGCGAGTACGGTGAAAAATGACGCTGCTAGTCGAGAGGAATTGGTATGACGACGCCCAAGCCGAACACCTACGACCCCAAGAAGGGCGGCAAGTTCGAGCCGACCACCAAGGCCACCCCGCCTCCGCCGCCTCGCCGACGCAGGAAACGGTAGCGCTTCCCGGCGGTGCCGCCGCGATCGGTGCGTTTCAGCCGGTGAACTTCCCACTGCGGATCCGGTCGGCGTCCATCAGCGCCAATTCCTGGGCGGCGGGGATCACGATCTGCGGGTCGGGCACCAGGTCGACCTCATCGGAGCGGCCCGAGTACGGAACGGCGTTGAGGATGACGCGGATCGCGTTGAGCCGGGCGTGGTGCTTGTTCTCCGAACGCACGATGGTCCACGGGGCATCGGCGATGCTGGTGCGGCGCAACATCCGGTACTTCGCGTCGGTGAAATCGTCCCAGTGCTCTTGAGCCTGGACGTCGATCTCACTGAGCTTCCACTGCCGTAGCGGATCGTCGCGCCGCCGTTCGAACCGGCGGGCCTGCTCCTCTTTGGTGACGCTGAAGTAGAGCTTCACCATGATGGTGCCCTGGCGCACCAGATCCTTCTCGAAACCCACGACACCTTTCAGGAAATTGCGGTACTCCTCGTCGCTGCAGAAGCCGAATACCGGCTCGACCATGGCCCGGTTGTACCAGGAGCGGTCGAAGAGCACGATTTCGCCGCCGCTGGGGAACTGCGCCACGTAGCGCTGGAAATACCACTGGCTGCGTTGTTCCTCGGTGGGCCTGCCCAGCGCCACCACCCGGTAGTGCTTCTCGTTCATATAGCGGGTGACGCGGCGGATCGTCCCACCCTTGCCGGCGGCGTCGCGTCCTTCGAAGAGCACGATCATCCGGCGGTTCTCGTCCTCGAGATAGCGCTGGAGTTTGAGCAGTTCCACCTGAAAGGGCTTGAGCTCTTCTTCTTCGGCAACGCGACGTGGTATAGCCATAACGCCATTGTCGCCCAGCGCGGCCACCGGGCTGCGCTTAGGTCCCGCTGTCCCCGGTCTCGGAATGGCAGCGGTTTCATGCCGACCCAGTTTCGCCGCCCGGTGCGGGCATTAGCCCTGGATACGCTCGTCCCGACCGCGCCGACCCCCATCCCGCCGTGACCGCCGTCCCGAACCCGGAGTACCCGTGAAACTGCGCAGGAAGCTCGCGATCATTGCCGGACGAATCGGTGTGGTGTTACTCGCCCTGCCACTGGCTGCGCCAGCCGTGGCGGCCCCCGTGGTACCGGCGACCGCGCAGACAGCGCAGTGGATCGTCGTC
>JAHZJY010000328.1 GCA_022600695.1 Actinomycetes bacterium
CGGGGCCGTAAATGCCCAGCTGGGGCGTGCCGATATAGGTGGGGTTGCCGTTCGAGCGACCGATGCAGAGGCCGTCACCGCGGGACCCGAACCAGGCCAGGCAGTCGCCGTCCGCCACGGGCATCGCGGGTTCCGAGGCGGTCAGGCCGATGACGACGGGAACCGCGGCCGCGACGAAGGCCAGACCACCCGCTATGGCGACACGCCGACGGGCATTGTTTGCGGGGGTCATACATGGCCTTTCGCCGGAAACGTCCTCATCGTTAACGATAGCCCTGTTCATGCCGTGAGGTCATCCCCACTGGCCTGCTCGAGGAGGCTTCGCCGGTAGGCTTCCAAGGCCACCAGATCGCCGAACAGTGCGTGGTACTCATCGCTCTGTTCGGCCGGGGACATCCGCTGCAGCTTGGATTTGACCTCGGCGACTTGCCGACCCACCCAGACCTCCTGAAGTCGGGCCAGCACGCCGCCGATATAACGCGGCAGTCTCTCGTCGTCGTCGACCTTGATCGTCTCCACACTCAGCTCGCTGACCAGTCCCGCGACGGCCGGGTTGGCGGCCTGCCCGCGAACCCGCTCCATCCACTGCGCACCGGTCAGGCCCGCCGACGCGCCACCGGCGGCCTCGATGGTGGCGCGGACCGCCGCGTAACCGGGGTGGGTGAAACTGTCGGCGGTGAGCGAATCGAATACCGGGCCGGCCAGCGCCGGATACTGCAGAGCGGATTTGAGCGCCTCGCGTTGCGGCCACAACGTGGGGTCGCGGGGGTTGGGCCGTTCGGCGACCGGGGTCGATCGCACCTCGGCCGGCACCCGGCCGGCACCGCGGCCGCCGGGTTTCCGGCCGGCTTCCCCGCGGACCTGGCCGATGACCTGTGCGACGTCGTCCCACCCGACCCAACCGGCGAGTTGCCGGGCGTACTCATCGCGCAGGGTGGGGTCTTTGATCTTGGCGACCATCGGCACACACTGCCGCAACGCTCCGACCCGCCCCTCGGCGCTGTCCAGGTCGTGACCGGCCAGCGTGGTCCGGATGGCGAACTCGAAAAGCGGGGTCCGGCGGGCCACCAGATCCCGCAACGCGACGTCGCCGGATGCCAGCCGCAGATCGCACGGATCCATGCCGTCGGCGGCCACCGCGACGAAGCTCTGGCCGGCCAGGTTCTGCTCCCCGGCGAACGCCTTGAGCGCGGCGGCCTGCCCGGCCGCGTCGCCGTCGAAGACGTAGATCAGCTCGCCTTTGAAGAATTTGTCGTCCATCATCAGCCGGCGCAGCATCGCGAGGTGCTCGTCGCCGAAGGCGGTGCCGCAGGAGGCGACCGCGGTGGTGACCCCGGCCAGGTGCATCGCCATCACGTCGGTGTACCCCTCGACGACCACGGCCTGGTGCCCTTTGGCGATATTCCGCTTGGCCAGGTCGATACCGAACAGCACCGCCGACTTCCGGTAAAGCACGGTCTCGGGGGTGTTGACGTATTTGGCCTCGATCGGGTCGTCGTCGAAGATGCGCCGGGCCCCGAACCCGACCGTCTCCCCACTGGCGCCGCGGATAGGCCACAGCAATCGTCGGTGGAATCGGTCCATCGGGCCGCGCCGACCCTCGCGGGACAACCCGGCGGCCTCGAGTTCCTTGAACTCGAAGCCCTTGCGAATCAGGTGTTTGGTCAGCGAGTCCCACCCGGACGGAGCGAAGCCGCAGCCGAACTGCCGCGCGACGGCGGCGTCGAAGTGACGTTCGGTCAGATAGCGGCGCGCGGGTCCGGCCTCCGCGGATTCCAAAGCGGCCGAATAGAATTCCTGCGCAGCGGCATTGGCACCGGTTAGTCTGCTCCGACTGCCGCGGTCGCGTTGGAGGGTATTGCCGCCACCGGTGTAGCTGACCGTATGGCCGATCCGGTCGGCCAGCAGTTCGACGGCTTCCACGAAACTGACGTGTTCGATCTTCTGGAGGAAGGCATAGACATCGCCCCCCTCCCCGCAACCGAAGCAGTGGAAGTGACCGTGATTGGGCCGGACGTGGAACGACGGGGATTTCTCATCGTGAAACGGGCATAGACCCTTCATCGAGTCCGCGCCCGCCCGGCGCAACTGAACGTAGTCGCCGACGACATCCTCGATTCGGACCCTGTCGCGGATCGCGGCGATATCACGGTCGGGAATCCGGCCCTTCCGGGTACCGCCCCCACCCACCGCACCGGTCACCGCCACAGTCTAGATCTGCCTACATCTGCGCCTCGGCGGCGATGCGCTCCAGGCGCCCCTCGGTATAGGAGGCCATCTGGTCGACGATCACCCGCTTGCGTTCGGCATCAGTGCCGGCGGCGTTGAAGGACGGGGCGAACAGTGGGTCCAGGGTGCCCGGGGCGCCGGCCAACAGCAGGCCGGCCACCCCAAGGACGCGCTCGCGCTGGCGGGCCTGCACCTCGAGGTGGCGCGGGTCGGACATGATGAACTGCAGCGCCAGCGTCTTCAGTACTGCCACCTCCGCCCGTACGGCGACCGGCACCTGCAGATCGGCCCGATAACGAACCAGCGGCCCGGGGCGGGCGCCGCGA
>JAHZJY010000043.1 GCA_022600695.1 Actinomycetes bacterium
CAGCGCCCCGGCGAGCGGCACCATGAACCCGCAATCCCGGCACACCCGCTTGGTTGACCGGGCCATCGCGGTATCGGGGCCGTGGTCACCGTCGTGCCAACGCTCGGCGGCGGCATCGCGACCGAGGCTGCTGAGCACCAGTCGGCGGCCGAATCCGAGTTCGACCGCGGTGTCGTCGATCACCGGGTCACCGGTGGCGACGAAGCCTGGGACGAGGCGGGGATCGTCGGTCAGCGGAGCGAGTAGGTCCCCCGGACCCAGGTCACCGGGTTTGACCCGTTGCTCCCACGGCACCCAGGGCGGAGCCAGCAGCGCAGTCGGACCGGGAACCAACACGACCTCACTGATGGTGGCATGGTCGGCCCCCGGGCAGGCGGCCACCACGACGGCCCACTGCCAGCCCTGGTAACCGGGCATGGTGGCCAGGAAACGATGGGTCGCCGACACCTCGTCGTTGAACTCGGCACCAAGATAGTCCCCGACCGTCTCGCCGCTGAACTCGATGATCGCCCCGCGGGCCTGCTCAACCGCCCCGGCCAGAACAGCCGCGACATCGGCCGACGGCTCAACTGGAGTGGCTGCCTCGGCGGGTTCGCATATCTCGATCGGACCGTCCATCGCTGACAATCTTGCCTCACCCGGGATCCGATCAGCCACACCGGTCGGCTGCCCGCTCCGAACCGGGGTCATGGGGGACAATCGTTACCGTGTCTGGACGTCGGCGTATTCACCCGGGCGCCGGGCCGCCGAGCGGGTCCGGCGGCCCGCGCCGCGAACATCCCGGCATGGCGAACTATCCCCGCGATGAGTCCGGTTACCGCGCCGGCTCGGCCGACGGCGCCGGGCGGCGCGACAGGTCCGAGCCCAAGCCCAAGCCCAAACCAAAGCCCAAGCCCAACAGGAACTCCAATCCCGGCGGTAACCGGTATCTGCCGCCGCTGGGCTCCGAACGGCACAGCCCCTACCGCGATCCGGAACCGGATTCCGATCCCGACGACGAACGTGCCGGCGTCACCCGCGCCGCTGCCGAGATGGGTTCGCGGATGTACTCGATGGTGCATCGGGCGGCGACCGCCGACGGCGCGGATAAGTCCGGACTGACCGCGTTGACCTGGCCGGTGGTGGCCAACTTCGCCGTCGATTCCGCAATGGCGGTGGCCCTGGCCAACACCTTGTTCTTCGCGGCGGCCACCGGTGAGAGCAAAGGCCGGGTGGCGTTGTACCTACTGATCACCATCGCCCCATTCGCGGTGATCGCGCCACTGATCGGCCCTGCACTGGACCGCTTGCAGCACGGCCGGCGGGCTGCGCTGGCGATGTCTTTCCTGCTACGAACCCTGCTGGCCGTCGTGCTGATATCCAACTACGACAGCGCTACCGGAAGCTACCCGTCCTGGGTGCTCTATCCCTGTGCTCTCGGCATGATGGTGTTGTCCAAGTCGTTTTCGGTGTTGCGCAGCGCGGTCACCCCGCGGGTGATGCCGCAGAGCATCGACCTGGTGCGGGTGAACTCCCGGCTGACGATGTTCGGCCTGATCGGCGGTACGGTCGTCGGCGGTGGTATCGCCGCAGCGGTGGAGTACACGTTCTCCAGCCTGCTCCAACTGCCGGGCGCGTTGTTCGTCGTGGTGTTCGTGACGCTGGCCGGCGCTTCGTTGACGATGCGGATTCCGCGGTGGGTCGAAGTCACCGAGGGCGAGGTTCCGGCCACCTTGACCTACCACGGACGCGGCGGGGAGTGGGACTGGCTCGATGAAGAACCCACGCAGGTCATCACCACCGGTCCGCGCCGACAGCCGCTGGGCCGCAACATCATCACCGCGCTGTGGGGCAACTGCACCATCAAGGCGATGGTCGGTTTCCTGTTCCTGTACCCGGCGTTCGTGGCCAAGGCCCAGGGCGGCAGCGGATGGGCGCAGCTGGGCATTCTGGGCATGATCGGGGTGGCCGCGGGTCTGGGTAATTTCGCCGGCAACTTCACCGCGGCCCGACTGCAGCTGGGCAGACCTACCGTGTTGGTGGTTCGGGCAACCGTCGCGGTCTCGGCGATGGCACTCGCCGCCGCCGTGACCGGGAACCTGATCGTCGCGGCCGCCGCCACCTTCGTCACCTCAGGTGCCAGTGCGATCGCCAAGGCGTCGCTTGACGCCTCGCTGCAGGATGACCTCCCCGAGGAGTCGCGGGCATCGGCATTCGGCCGTTCGGAATCGGTGCTCCAACTGGCCTGGGTGCTGGGCGGTGCGATCGGGGTCCTGGTCTACACCGAGTTGTGGGTGGGCTTCACCGCGATCACCGCGCTGCTCATTCCCGGTCTCGCTCAGACCGTGGTGAGCTTCCGCGGCGCCTCGCTGATTCCCGGCTTCGGCGGCAACCGGCCGGTGCTCGCCGAACCGGAGGGACTCCCGGCGGTGCGATACCGATGAAACGGCAGATGGCCTGGGCGCTCGCGGTTCTGGTGGTGCTGGCAGCCGCCGGGGCCGGCGTTGGCGCCTGGCGGCTGGTCCGGGACCATGCCGCGTCAAGCCTGCCCCAGATCAGTGCCTACTCGCAGGGTACGACCATCCGGGTGGGCCCATACCTGTACTGCAACGTGATAAACCTGAACGACTGCGCTAAAAACAGTGAACAGGAACAGCTTTCGGTTACCGAGGATTACCCGGTGCAGCTTTCCGTACCAAACGCGATCGCCCGCGCACCCTGGCGGCTGCTGAAGGTCTACGCCGATGAGCGCAACACCACGACAGCCTCATACCGTCCGGATACCCGCCTGGCGGTGACCGTGCCCACGTTCGATCCACAACGCGGTCGAGTGGTCGGCCTGGTGGTGCAGTTACTGACCTTGGTCCAGGACGAGACAGGAGAGTTGCGCGACGTACCGCATGCGGAGTGGTCGGTTCGCCTTGTCTGGCCGAAATAGCCCGCCGGAAAACGAGACCGGGACGTGACGCTGGAAAGTTCAGCCGTCCAGTTCGGCTGCGACGGCGCGGACCACTTCCGAGACGCGCCGGGCAACCTTGCGATCGGGGTACCGGCCGCGACGCAACTCGGGCTGCACCGCACTTTCCAGAAGGGTGATCATGTCCTCGACCATGCCGTGTAACTCGTCGGGGCTGTGCTTGTGCTCGGGGGCTGCAGCGGTCTCGCGACGCATCCGCGACAAGGTGGGCGGCGGATCAATGAGTTTGACGCTCAATGCCTGCGGGCCGCGACGGCCGGTAGCAAGCCCGAACTCGACCCGTTGCCCCGCTTTGAGTCCCTCGACGCCGTCGGGCAGCGCTGAGGCACGGACATAGACATCCTCGCCCTCCTCCTGGGAGAGGAAGCCGAAGCCCTTGTCGGCGTCATACCACTTCACCTTGCCGGTCGGCACCTGGCTCACCTGCTTGTCTGACGTCGCGGGGCGCCCGGGGCCGGACGCGTGAAAGATCCTACTCAAACCCCCGGCCGGGCAAGTAGGCCACTTTGGTATCGGTAGGCTTATCGCATCGCTGGAGGAAGAGATGCGCCTGATCCTGAACATCATCTGGTTGGTTTTCGGCGGCTTGTGGTTCGCGCTCGGCTATCTGCTGGCCGCGCTGATCTGTTTTCTTCTCATCGTCACGATTCCCTTCGGTTTCGCCTCTGCGCGTATCGCGATGTTCGCGCTGTGGCCCTTCGGCCGGACGGTGGTCGATAAACCGGGTCCCCGCACCGGTGCGCTGGTCGGCAACGTGATCTGGGTGCTGCTGTGCGGAATATGGCTGGCTATCGGACACCTGCTCAGCGCCATCGCGATGGCGATCACCATCGTCGGTATTCCACTGGCCCTGGCCAATCTGAAACTGATCCCGGTCTCACTCATGCCGTTGGGCAAAGAGATTGTTCCGGCCGACGGGGCTCATGACTGGGTGCACGCTCAGGGACCGGCATGACCGTCACCGCATTGGGCTTGCCGGTGGTCGGGCGGGACCGCGAACCGCCGCCCGCTGAGATGCCCC
>JAHZJY010000329.1 GCA_022600695.1 Actinomycetes bacterium
CGAGGCGAACACGTGCTCGAAATGTTGCGGGCGGGCCCCGCCGATCCACTTCTCGCCGAACGACGCATCCCGGATCGCGTGCCGGAAGGTGGCGAGACTTTGATCGAGGATCTCGTTGCGGTGGGCCACAAACAGCAGTCGCGCTCGCGGCAGCGTCCGGCGCAGCCGGGTGTAATCAACCGCGGCCATGACGGTCTTGCCGGTGCCGGTCGCCGAGACGAGCAGATTACGGTGGTGATCCTGCCGGCGCGCAACAGCGATCTTCTCCAGCAGCCGTTCCTGGAAGGGCTCGAGCCGGAGTTCGATGGGGCTGAGGATGACGGTCGGCCCGGTATCGATACGTCCGGCCCGGCGGCTCTCGATCTCGAACTGCTCGGCGTCGAAGGGAACGAAGTCAGCGCTTTGCCAGTAGCTTTCGAAGACCGCCTCGAATTTGTCCAGGATGTCGGGGTTGCGGGCCGCCGATGCACGGACGTTCCATTCCAGGCCGGTGACCTGTGCGGAATGGGTGAGGTTCGAGGAGCCGACGTAGGCGGTGGAGAATCCGCTGCGGCGGTGGAAGATCCACGCTTTGGCGTGCAGCCTGGTGGTGCTGACGTCGTAGGAGATGCGGACTTCGGCGCCCAGTTCGGTGAGTTGTTGCAGCGCGGCCTGTTCGGTGGATCCGGTGTAGATGGTGGTCAGGATGCGCAGCTTCTTGCCGTTGTCTCGGTGCCGGCGTAGGGAGGCGATCAGCGGGTTGATGCCGCTGCGGCGGATGAACGCCATCAGGACGTCGATCTCGTCGGCGGATTCGATTTCCGCGTCGAGTTGGTGCAGCAGGCCGGGCTCGCCGGGGGCATTGGTGAGCAGGGTGGTGTCCAGTAGTGGGATCAGCGGTTCGGCGATCGGCTGCGGTGTGCCGTCGGGCCGGCGGCGAAGGATCGCGTGCAGGACCTCGCCCGGTTCGACGGGGGCTTCGCCGGCTTCGGCCTCCGCGATCGTGGCGAGCCTGGCGATGAGATCGCGCGCGACCTCGATGCCGACCCGGACGCGCTCGCCATCCCCCACCGATTCCAGGGTGCGTTGGATGCGCCGGCTCAGGTGCAGCGCGATGCGGTCGGCCGCCTCGGCGGTGTGGAGGTGACGACTGGGCCGCAGGCGCTCATCCAAGGACTGGAGTTCGGCTCGGAGTGCCTCGGTGATGAGTTGTTCGTACAGGCCCGGTTCGTTCACGCCGCTCTCCCCCGTCATTGGTGCGTGGCTAGCGTAGGCAATCCTGCCGACCTCACTTGACCATTTGATCTCGCAACGCAGGCCCGCCGCGCGGGACAGCCGGGCGTCGGGCGTCAGGCGTCAGGCGTCAATAGCGGGATCGCGAGAGCTTCAACCGGGGCGAAATGGGCCGCGGTGGGCACGGGTTCAGTTGGCGCTGGGCGGGTCCGGCGGCTGGTAGGGGTCGTACCACCACCAGTCGGCGCGTTCGCCGAGCGGGCCGGCGCAGGGCGGGACGTCCGGCGGCGGGCCGCTGGGGGGTCGAGCCAGTGATCCGGGATGCAGTGGTTGGCCGTCCTCGTCGGTGATGACGAGGCGATCGGCGGGCCCACTGATGGTGATGCCGCCGCTGTGGTGGAGCCGGTGATGGTGCGGACATAAGAGGACCAGGTTGTCCAGGTCGGTGGGGCCGCCGTTCTCCCAGTGCCGGATGTGGTGGGCGTGCAGACCACGGGTGGCACCGCAGCCCGGCACCGCGCAGCAGCGGTCGCGGTGTTCCAGCGCGCGACGCAACCGGCGGCTGATCGTGCGGGTCGATCGGCCGTGGCCGATCACCTGCCCGTCGCGTTGGAACCACACCTCGCAGGTGGCGTCGCAGGTCAGGTATTGCCGCTCGGCGTCGGTCAGCAGCGGGCCGAGGTGCAGAGCCCCGACGTTACGTTCGACGTCGAGATGGACCACCACGGTGGTGCGCTGGCCGTGTGGACGGCGCCCGGCTTCAACGTCCCAGCCGGTTTCGACCAGCCGCTGGAACGCCTCGAGGGTGGTCGGCATCGGTGCTCGCAGATCCTCGGACTCCTCGCGGCTGCCGGGTGTGTTCTCGCGGTCGTGTTTCCACTCGGCGAACAGGGCGTCGCGGTGCGAGGCGAGCGCAGCCTCGAACATCGCCGATTCGGCGTGGGCCAAGCGGATCCGCCAGAGGTCGAACCCGTCGCCGCCGGTCTTGCTGATCGCCGGAACCGGGTCGGGCCGCGGCCCGGAATCGGGGCGCGGTTCGAGTTTGATCGCGGTGCGCAACTGGCTGACGGTGGCCACCGACGCCAACTCGGCGTAGTGGGCATCGGAGCCCTCCCCGCCACGCTGAGCGATCACCGCGACCTGGTCTAACGAGAGCCGGCCCTCGCGCAGGCCCTCGGTGCAGCGGGGGAACTCCCCGGCCCGGTGGGCGACGGTCGCGATTGCGTCGGCATTGGCCCGCGAGGTACCGGTCTTCCAGGCCACCAGTGCAGCCACCGAACGCACCCCGGTGTTCCCCCAGATCCTGTCATGGTCGATCTCGGCCACGATGTCCACGATCCGGCCGTCAATTGCGTTGCGCTGACCCGTCAACTCCGCCAGCTCATCGAACAACTCCGCCAACCGCTCCTTGGAACCGACTCCCGGAGTCGTCTCGGTAACTGTCGTTGACATGCCACCACCATCCCACCGGGGTCTGACATTTTGGATGGTGGTGTGCGTCGGCCTCGCGGGAACGGTGGCCGGCGTTCGTGTTGACTGTCCGGTACCGCGCCGCCGTCAGGTGTCGCGGAGCGAAGAAGGGTGCAAGGACATGAGTCGGCTTGATGAGATCGGGACAGCCGACGGGTGGCGGTGCTGGCTGTGCGACGAGGCGGTGGACCCGCAGATGTCGGTGAACGACGATCGCGGGCCGAGCATCGACAGCATGAGCAGCAAAAGCAAAGCCAAAGGCAAAGCGGACTCGGTATTCGGCACCGAACGCCTCGCCCACCGGGCATGCAACACCCGCAAAGGCGCCGTCGCACCCGTCGTCAACTGGGCACCCGAGCTGTTCGTGTCCGACCCCGCCGTCATCGTCACCAGCGTCGAGCGACTGGCCCGCAAGCGCGGCAGCGAGGCGATGGGCCGATGCCCCACCGAAGCCGATGCCCTCGCCGCCACCGAGTGGTTGATGGACCGCCTGAGTCGCCTGGCCCCGAGCCTTCAGCTGGAATCACGGATCCAGGCCGGGGGCGGGCAGTACGTCGTCGTGCTCACCTCGTAGGAGGCCGCTTCACGCTGAGCTCTTGAACACCTGATCGGAATGCCACTTCACATGACTCGCACTCGGAGTGGGGTGTCGGGGTGCCGGGTCGAGCA
>JAHZJY010000330.1 GCA_022600695.1 Actinomycetes bacterium
CGCCGCTTGTCGGCCTCGGTCAACCCGGAGCCGAAGTGCTCGGCGGTCAGGATGGTGCCCATGAAGAACGTCGCGTGCGCCCAGTAGAAAACGTCCGGGTTCAAGGCGCTGTAGCGCCGCCCGCGCTCGTCCACCCCCTTGATGGGGATGTGGTAGTCGCGGACCTCGGCGCCGGTGACCGGGGCGCGGTAGCCGTCGAAAACCACCCCGCCGATCGGGTACAGCGACCGGAACAGCCGGGGGATACGTTCGGTGAAGAAGATGGAGTGGTCCTTGACCGCAGCGCCGAGTTGCGGGTGCATATTCTGCATCGAACCGGCCCACGGCCCTTGGAGTAGCCCCCGCCAGTCCCCGAAATACCTCCAGGTCAGCGAGTCCGGGCCAAGCGGTTGATGCCTGTAGCCACCATTCGCCGGACAGCCGGGTTGACCGGCGGGATCGTTGCTCACCGATTCATCGGCACGCCGGATCGAGCACTGTTATTGCCCAATGAAGTCGAGAACCTCATCCGAACAGGTCCCCGACCGCTGGCAGAAATCCCAGCAGCGGTCACCGTTCTGCTCACACCAGGACGGCTGGCCGGCTTCCAGCGACTGGGCGTAATTGGTGCTGATGTCCTTACCGGTTTCCTTCAGCGCCTGCGCCTCTTTACCCTGGGGCGTCATCACCGAATAGTCCGACATGGGGTCATTACAGTTGAGATCCAACAGCAAGCTCCCCTGGTAGTTACCGCTGGAGTCCAGCGAGCTCGAGTTGCGCGAGCCCGTGACGATGCATTGGGCAGTTGGCATCTCCTGCCCGACCCGGCTGGCGATCCTCACATTGCTGGTGTACTGCAGTACCTGCTCGTAGGTCAGGCCCTTGTATTCATCGACGGCCGCCGCCGAACCGGTACCGAACAACGCCACCGCCGCGGCCGCACCCGAAAGGACGCCGATACCGCGGACCAGGGTCTTTTTCACCGCTGTTAACCTCCGCATTAAGTCCGACTCATCAGGGAATATACCGTCATTCCAGGTCGAACGCAGCTGCGATCGACACCCCGGCCGGGTGCCGAAACTTGAATGTCACTGCCAGACACAGATATATTGATGCAACCACGCGGTACAGATAACCGGAGGACCGATGTCCCAAGACCTGAGCAATGTCGAGTTGTTGCGCGAACTCGAGCCCGTCGCCGAGAAGCTGATCAACCGGCACATGTCGATGTTCAAGGAGTGGAGCCCGCACGACTACATCCCGTGGCAGGAGGGCAGGAACTACTACGCCCTCGGCGGCCAGGACTGGCATCCGGATCAGGCCAGGCTCTCCGAGGTCGCGCGGGTCGCCATGGTGCAGAATCTGCTGACCGAGGACAACCTACCCGCCTACCATCGCGAGATCGCGATGAACTTCTCGATGGACGGCCCCTGGGGGTACTGGGTCAACCGGTGGACCGCCGAGGAGAACCGGCACGGCATCTCGATCCGCGACTACCTGGTGGTCAGCCGCAACTGCGACCCCGTCGAACTCGAGGAACTGCGGGTCGAGCAGATGACCCGCGGCTTCTCGCCGGGCCAGAACCAGCAGGGCGATCTGTTCGCTGAGAGCCTGTTCGATTCGGTGATGTACGTCAGCTTCCAGGAGCTGGCCACCCGGGTGTCGCACCGCAACACCGGTAAGGCGTGCCACGAGCCCGTCGCCGAGCAGCTGCTGGCGCGGATCTCCAATGACGAGAACCTGCACATGATCTTCTATCGCGATATCAGCGCAGCCGGCTTGGACATCGCCCCCAATATGGCGATGCAGTCGCTCTATCGCATTCTGAAGAACTTCAAGATGCCCGGGTACACGGTTCCGGAGTTCCGGCGTAAAGCTGTCATCATCGCCACCGGCGGCGTCTACGACCCACGAATCCACCTCGAGGACGTGGTGATGCCGGTCTTGAAGAAGTGGCGCATCTTCGAGCGCGAGGACTTCACCGGCGAGGGTGCCCGGCTACGCGATGAACTCGGCAAGCTCATCGCCGAACTCGAGGAAACCTGCGACAAGTTCGACGAAGCCAAGGCTCGCAAGCTCGAGCGCGACGCCAAGCTGGCCGAGAAGCGGGCCGCCAAGGCCCTGGCCGGGGCAGCGACCTAGGAAACGTCATCGGCGAACCGGCACAACAGACGGTCACCGGGCTGCGGATCGGGTCACTGACCCTCCGCAGCCCGGTTGTGTTGGCACCGATGGCCGGTGTGACCAACGTCGCCTTCCGGACCCTGTGCCGGGAGCTCGAAATGGCGCGCGCCGGTACGGTCAGCGGTCTCTACGTGTGCGAGATGGTCACCGCGCGAGCCCTGGTTGAACGACATCCGGTCACCATGCACATGACCACCTTCGGGCCACAGGAGTCGCCCAGGTCGCTACAGCTCTACACGGTCGATCCGGCAACCACCTACGACGCGGCGAAGATGATCGTCGAGGAGGGCCTCGCCGACCACATCGATATGAACTTCGGCTGTCCGGTGCCCAAGGTCACCCGGCGGGGCGGCGGGGCGGCGCTGCCCTACAAACGCCGACTGTTCGGCAAGATCGTCGCGGCGGCGGTCCGTGCCGCCGACGGGACTTCGGTCCCGGTGACGGTGAAGTTTCGCGTCGGTATCGACGACGCCCATCGCACCCACCTCGACGCGGGACGGATCGCCGAACAGGAGGGCGCGGCCGCAGTGGCGCTGCACGCCCGCACCGCGGCCCAGCGCTACTCCGGAACCGCCGACTGGAGCCGGATCGGGGAACTCAAAGAGTCCGTCCCCACGATCCCAGTGCTCGGCAACGGCGATATCTTCGAGGCCGATGACGCCTCGGCGATGATGGCGCAGACCGGCTGCGACGGGGTCGTCATCGGCCGCGGTTGTCTGGGACGGCCGTGGCTATTCGCCGAACTCTCCGCGGCGTTCGGCGGCTCGCCGGTGCCCACACCACCCCCGCTCGGCGAAGTGGCCGATTTCGTCCGCCGCCACGGTGCCCTGCTGACCGACCACTTCGGCGAGGACAAGGGGATGCGCGATATCCGCAAGCACATCGCCTGGTACCTCCATGGATTTCCGGCCGGC
>JAHZJY010000331.1 GCA_022600695.1 Actinomycetes bacterium
AGCGATGGATGACCGGGCGCCGGACGACGCGGAACTGCGGCGGTGGCGTCGGCACCTGGCCAATGAGCGCGCCGAGGCTGCGGTGTACCGGGATCTGGCTGAGAGATACGACGGCGAGGAGCGGGAGATCCTGGCCGCCATCGCCGCCGCCGAGGAGCGGCACGAGCAGCACTGGCTGACCCTGCTCGGCGAGCGTGTCGGCGAGCCGGTGCGCGCCGACCTGGGCACCCGGACCCTGGCCTTCCTGGCCCGGCATTTCGGGTCGGTGTTCGTGCTGGCCCTGGTTCAGCGGTTCGAGGCCCGCGCCAGCTATGACCGCGATGCCGACGCCACGGCCACGATGGCCGCTGACGAGCAGATCCACGAGGAGGTCATCCGGGCGCTGGCGGCCCGCGGCCGGGATCGGCTGTCGGGGAGTTTCCGGGCCGCGGTGTTCGGCGCCAATGACGGGTTGGTCAGTAATCTGGCGCTGATTCTCGGCGTCAGTGCCAGCGGGGTGTCCAATCACACCGTGCTTGTCACCGGGCTGGCCGGATTGCTGGCCGGCGCGCTGTCGATGGCTGCCGGTGAATACGTGTCGGTCAGTTCACAGCGTGAGCTCTTGGAGGCCTCCGAGCCGAACCCCGGCGTCGGGTCCGCGCTGACCCAGCTCGATGTGAACGCCAATGAGCTGGAACTCGTTTACCGGGCGCGGGGATTGAGCTCCGAGGAGGCCAAGGCCCATGCCGATGGGGTGCTGCGGGCGGCCGCCTCGGGCGGCACGGAATCGGCGGGCAGCAGCGCAGAAGGCCATGAAGCCATCGGCACCGGTGTCGGCGCGGCGGTGTCGAGCTTTCTGTTCTTCGCGACCGGAGCATCGATCCCGGTGCTGCCCTATCTGTTGGGCCTCAGCGGCGTCACGGCGGTCGTGACGGCGGCCGCATTGGTCGGGCTCGCGCTGCTGACAACCGGCGTGATCGTCGGGCTGCTCTCCGGTGCTCCGCCGCTGCGACGGGCGTTGCGCCAGTTGCTGATCGGCTATGGTGCCGCGGCGATCACCTACCTGCTGGGCCTGGCCGTCGGCAGCGGGCTGGGCTGAGAGTCGGCTGGTGCCGGGCTGCGCCCGGTCCGGTGTTCCCGTCTACTGAGGATGGGTGGCCAGGTACTCGCCGACCGGAATGCGTTGCGTCTCCGCATAACCGATGGGCAGCAGCACATCGCCGGCGGTGGTGTAGTAGTACACCTCCCAGCGGTAGTAGCCGGCGAACGAGCCCGGATCGGCGGCCAGGATTGCCGCGTAGTCGTTAACCGCACGGACGTACTGGTTGGCCCGGTTGTAGGCGAAGATGGCACGGTCGCGGTTGTCGGCGAAACCACTGGCGGCCAGGTAGTTCCCGGCTGACATGATGGCGTCGCGGGGGGAGTTCACATCGCCGCTGCCGTAGGCGGCCCAGGTCTGCGGCATGAACTGCATCGGGCCTTGCGCGCCGGCCGTGCTCACCCCGGCGATGCTGCCGAACCGGGTCTCGATGAGGTTGATGGCCGCCAGGTAGTTCCAGCCGACGCCGGTCACCGATTCGGTCTCGCGGTAATAGCCCAGGAGTTCCTCAGCCGGCGCCGGCGCGATGATGCGCCACGCCGGCAGCGTGTCACGCACCGGCGCCATCGCGGTCAACTGGCGGCGGGCGTCGACATTGCGGTCGTAGGTCTCGATCAGGTTCGGTGGGATCATCGGCCGGATGATCGCGTCCCAGTCGGCGTTTCGGCCGATGGCGCGGTAGGCCGCCTGCTGGCGGCGTGCGGCGGCGACCAGCGCCGGTTCCGGTGTCGCCGGATCCCGCAGAGCCGCCTCGTCGTCGACCAGATCGGCGCCGATCTGGGCGGGGTTGGCGGCCAGTCGCGGTTGGGCACCGGCCGGCGGGGCCGGCGGGGCGGGCGCGTCATCCATCTTGGTGATCGGCGCGGCATTGGTGGTGGGCCCGGCGGCCGGACCGGCCGACGGAGCCTGCTGCGAGCAGCCGGTCAGCCCCAGCCAGAGGATGGCCAGCGCCGCCGACGCCGTTGTTGCCCGGTTGCTGCGCACTGCGGCCTCCCTGTCTGCGGGTTGACTAGCAACCTAGCGAAGTGTCGGCGCCGGGCCACCCGCACCGCGCCGGGAAACACTAGGGTGACCCGCGATGGACTCTCATCTGGCCGTCCTCGCCTCGCTGGCGCTCGCTATTTTCCTCAGCCCGGAGACGCTGGTGCTAGGTCTGGTAATCGCGGGCGACAAGAAAGTACCCCGGCTGACGTCGCTGGCCTTCGCCGTCGGCGCCGTCCTCGGCATCGCGTTCGCCACCGGGATCGGCCTGTGGATCGCACACATCTCCGACGCCGGCGCCACCGAGTCGGCTCAGCACGGCTGGCCCGGTTTCATCGTCCGCGTGTGCATCGCGGGGGCCTTGCTGACCATCGGTGTCTACCGCGCCGTGAACGCGATGCGGCACACACCGATCGCCGACGTCTCCGAGCCGGAGCATAAGCCCGGTCGACTGGCCACCGCACTGACCGAGCGCTTCCCGACGGTGATGCGGCAACTGGATCCGGGTGCCGATCTGCCGGTGTCGCGTCGGGTGACTCGGGCCGGTCTGGCCGGGTTCGCCATCTGCGGGCTGCATCCGAAAGTGTTCCCGATCGCGATCGCCGCCGGTCATCAGATCATGCAGATCGACCCGCGGCCGCTGCGGACCCTGGGCATCGTGGTGTTCGCCCTGATCGCCGTGGTGCCCGCCGTGGTCCCGGCGGTCATCGAGTTGGTCAAACCGGGTGCGACCGTCCGCATCAAGCAGGCTTATGAGCGGATCATGCGGGCCCACGGCCGGTGGATCACCGCGCTGCTGTTGGTGGGTGCCGGGCTGTTCGTCGGTTTCGATGCGTGGCGGGGGATGCCGGGGTGGTGAACCGCCGGCTGACCGCGATCGCGCTCAGCCGGCCCGCAGCCAGGTCCAGGCTTCGTCGGCCTCGGGGAAGTAGCGGACCTCCCGGGCGTAGAACGGTCCGGCGGCCTTGGCGATCCACTTCTCCCAGTGGTGCGGGCCCACGATCGCCATCTTCGAGATGCTGGTGTGGAATTCCTTGCCGAAGTGCAGGTCGGCCGGCCAGGCGCTGAGTTTCTCGGAGGTGAATTCGCTCAGGTCGCACAGCAGCTGGACATCACCATGGTCGGCGACCAGTTTTTCCATCTCCGGGACCAGCACCGCATAGTCGGCTTTGTCGATCGCGCCGGAGAATCGGTAACCGACGGCCGAACCGGAGCTTGTATCGAGTCGAGTGATCATCAATCCAGTCAACCGCAGCGCCGGGCGGGGAGCAATGGGTGCGGTTCCGATTCAGACGGTTGTTCGACAGAGGACCGGGAAAGAGGGAGCCGGGAACAAAAACCGCGCACCCCCAGTTATGGCTAGGGACAACTTGAGTCGGGCTCGCTCAACTGCCGGTTGACAGTAAACGCAGTCTCCAGCAAGCTTGAGCGCGGTCGGCTCAGACCAGATGGTGTCCAACCAACTCAAGACATCTCAATCAGGAGGAATTCACTATGGCTCGTGCGGTCGGAATCGACCTCGGGACCACCAACTCCGTCGTCGCGGTTCTCGAGGGTGGCGACCCTGTCGTCGTCGCCAACTCCGAGGGCTCCCGGACGACGCCATCGGTGGTCGCCTTTGCGCGAAACGGCGAAGTGCTGGTCGGCCAGCCCGCCAAGAACCAGGCGGTCACCAACGTCGACCGCACCATCCGGTCGGTCAAGCGGCACATGGGTACCGACTGGGCCGTCGACATCGACGGCAAGAACTACACCGCCCAGGAGATCAGCGCCCGGGTGCTGCAGAAACTCAAGCGCGACGCGGAGAGCTACCTTGGCGAGGACATCACCGACGCGGTCATCACCGTGCCGGCGTACTTCAACGACGCCCAGCGGCAGGCCACCAAGGAAGCCGGCCAGATCGCCGGCCTCAACGTCCTGCGCATCGTCAACGAGCCGACCGCCGCGGCACTGGCCTACGGTCTGGACAAGGGCAGCAAGGAACAGACCATCCTGGTCTTCGATCTCGGTGGCGGCACCTTCGACGTCTCGCTGCTGGAAATCGGCGACGGCGTCGTCGAGGTCCGTGCCACCTCGGGTGACAATCACCTCGGTGGCGACGACTGGGATGACCGGATCGTCGAGTGGCTCGTCGACAAGTTCAAGGCCACCGCCGGTATCGACCTGACCAAGGACAAGATGGCCATGCAGCGGCTGCGGGAAGCCGCCGAGAAGGCCAAGATCGAACTGAGCTCAAGTCAATCCACGTCGATCAACCTGCCCTACATCACCGTCGACGCCGAGAAGAACCCGCTGTTCCTCGACGAGCAGCTGACCCGCTCGGAGTTCCAGAAGATCACCCAGGATCTGCTGGACCGCACCCGTGCGCCGTTCCAGCAGGTCATCAAGGACGCCGGGATTCCGGTGGCCGATATCGACCATGTGGTCATGGTGGGTGGTTCGACCCGGATGCCCGCGGTCTCCGATCTGGTCAAGGAGATGACCGGCGGCAAGGAACCCAATAAGGGGGTCAACCCCGACGAAGTGGTCGCGGTCGGAGCGGCGCTGCAGGCCGGCGTGCTCAAGGGTGAGGTCAAAGACGTCCTGCTGCTGGATGTCACCCCGCTGTCGCTCGGGATCGAGACCAAGGGTGGGGTGATGACCAAGCTGATCGAGCGCAACACCACCATCCCGACCAAGCGGTCGGAGACCTTCACCACCGCCGACGACAACCAGCCGTCGGTGCAGATTCAGGTCTTCCAGGGTGAGCGCGAGATCGCGGCGCACAACAAGCTGCTGGGCAGCTTCGAGCTGACCGGCATCCCGCCGGCCCCGCGCGGCGTACCGCAGATCGAGGTCATCTTCGATATCGACGCCAACGGCATCGTCCACGTGACGGCCAAGGACAAGGGCACCGGTAAGGAGAACACGATCAAGATCCAGGAGGGCTCCGGCCTGTCCAAGGACGAGATCGACCGGATGATCAAGGATGCCGAGGCCCATGCCGACGAGGACCGGACCCGTCGCGAGGAGGCCGATGTTCGCAATCAGGCCGAGTCGCTGGTCTATCAGACGGAGAAGTTCGTCGCCGAACAGCGGGCGGCCGATGGTGGCTCCAAGGTCCCCGAGGACACCCTCGGCAAGGTGGACTCGGCGATCGCCGAGGCCAAGACGGCGCTGAACGGCTCCGATATCGCCGCGATCAAGTCGGCCATGGAGAAGCTCGGCGTGGAGTCACAGGCTCTGGGTCAGGCCATCTATGAGGCGACGCAGTCCGAGCAGGCCGGCGGTGGAGAGCCCGGTGGAGCGTCATCGGACGATGATGTCGTGGATGCCGAGGTCGTCGAGGATGATCAGGAGACCAAGTGAGCCACCCGGACGGTAGGAGCGAACGCGACGAACCGGTGACCTTCACCGATCGGCGCCGTATCGATCCGCAGACCGGCGAGGTGCGCGAGGGCGCCTCGGGCCCGGCCCCCAGTGGGCCGGGGCCGGGGGCCGCCCCCCGCACCGAGGATGCCGACAAGGTCGCCGAGCTCACCGCGGACCTGCAACGGGTTCAGGCGGACTTCGCGAACTATCGCAAGCGCGCGCTGCGTGATCAGGAGGTGGCCGGCGAACGGGCCAAGGCGGTCGTGGTCAGCCAACTGCTCCCGGTGCTCGACGATCTCGACCGGGCCCGAAGCCACGGTGACCTCGAATCCGGTCCGTTGAAGTCGGTGGCCGACAAGCTGGTCGCCGCGTTGACCGGCCTGGGCGTGGCGGCCTTCGGTGTCGCGGGCGAGGATTTCGACCCGTCGCTGCACGAGGCTGTGCAGCATGAGGGTGAGGGCGCGAGGCCGGTCATCGGGCATGTGATGCGGCAGGGTTACCGGCTCGCCGACCAGGTGTTGCGACATGCCCTGGTCGGGGTGGTCGACACCGTTGCCGGACCCGACACGCATCCGGGTGAGGGGCAGTCGGGCTCGGACACCGCAGAATCAGATCAGTGACCCGTCAGGTCGATCCGGGAAAGGAGGTGACGCGGCATGGTTCAACGCGAGTGGGTTGAGAAGGATTTCTACAAGGTGCTCGGTGTCTCCTCCGATGCCGACGACGCCGAGATCAAGCGGGTGGCCAAGAAACTGCTCGCCGAGAATCATCCGGACCGGAATCCGAACAACCCGACCGCCGAGGAACGGTACAAGGAAGTCGGCGAAGCCAGGGATGTGCTGACGGATTCGGCGAAGCGCAAGGAATACGACGAGACGCGCCGGATGTTCGCCTCCGGTGGATTCGGCCGCCGCTTCGGCGGCGGTGGTGCCGGCGGCGCCGGCGGCGGCGGTTTCAGCGGCTACGAGGACAGCACCGGCGGGTTCAACCTCAACGATCTGTTCGGCCAGGCCGGTCAGGACGGCGGGGCCAATATCGGCGACCTGTTCGGCGGGCTTTTCGGTCGGGGGGCACCGCCCCGCACCAGCCGGCCGCGTCGCGGTAAGGACCTGGAGACCGAGACCCAACTGGACTTCCTGGAGGCCACCAAGGGTGTGGCCATGCCGTTGCGGCTGACCAGTCCGGCGCCGTGCACCAACTGCCACGGCAGCGGGGCCCGACCGGGTACCAGCCCCAAGGTGTGCGCCGGTTGTAACGGATCCGGGATGATCAACCGCAACCAGGGGGCATTCGGGTTCTCGGAGCCCTGCACCGAGTGCCGCGGCAGCGGCTCGATCATCGAGCATCCGTGCGATGAGTGCCAGGGCACCGGGGTGACCACTCGCACCCGCACCATCAATGTGCGGATTCCCCCCGGTGTGGAGGACGGTCAGCGGATCCGGCTGGCCGGTCAGGGTGAGGCCGGACTGCGGGGTGCGCCGTCGGGCGACCTGTACGTCACCGTTCACGTGCGTCCGGACAAGGTCTTCGGCCGCGACGGCGATGACCTCACCGTCACCGCTCCGGTCAGCTTCACCGAATTAGCCCTGGGGACAACGCTTTCGGTGCCCACTCTGGACGGCAAGGTTGGCGTGCGGGTGCCCAAGGGCACCGCTGACGGCCGTATCCTGCGGGTTCGGGGCCGTGGTGTGCCCAAGCGCAGCGGGGGCGCCGGCGATCTGCTGGTCACTGTGAAGGTGGCGGTACCGCCGGCGCTGGAGGGCGAGGCCCTGGACGCGCTGCAGGCTTACGCGGACGCCGAGAAGGCCAGCGGGTTCGACCCGCGCGCGGGCTGGGCGGGCAACCGGCCGTGACAGCCGCCGGCGAGCCTCGGGATCCCCGGACCTTCCTGATCTCGGTGGCGGCCGAACTGGCCGGTATGCACGCGCAGACGCTGCGGACCTACGACCGCCTCGGTCTGGTCAGTCCCGAGCGTAGCGCCGGCGGCGGCCGGCGCTACTCGGAGCGCGATGTGGAACTGCTGCGCGAGATCCAGCGGCTCTCCCAGGAGGAGGGGGTGAACCTCGCCGGGATCAAGCGCATCATCGAGCTGACCAATCAGGTTGAGGCGCTGCAGGGGCGGCTGGCCGAGTTGGCGGCGGAACTGGCCCGCTCCAAACCCCGCCGCGACCTTGCCGTGGTCCCCAAGAGTACGGCCGTCGTGGTCTGGAAACCTCGCCGCTGACTGCCGAGCAGACACAAAAGTCCCGACACGCCGGGCGTGTCGGGGACTTTTGTGTCTGCTCGCGGGGGAGGGGGCTACGTGAGCCGGATGGTGAATGTCGCGCTCGCCGGCCGCCCGGGCACCGCGACGTTGTAGGTGCCCTTGCGCAGGGCGTTGGTTGGAGCGGTCATCGGCTCGATGCCCACCACGTCGTCGTTCTTGGGCGCGAAAATCTGCGCAGCCGGGAAACCGTGGTCGAAGACCACCTCGATGCGACGGTCTCCACCGGCGAGCGCGAATGTGCCGCCCTGCGGAACTTCGTCGAAACCATCGTCAAAAACACTGTCGCCCAAAAGTTCCGATTTGGCCGGCATCTCCTGGGTGGCTCCGCTCGGGATTCCCCAGTTGTCCACTGGCAGATGCCGCATCGGTGGGGTCTCCAGCAGCCACTCCGCCCGCGGCACATCCGGAATCCTCAGATAGGGATGGAAGCCGAAGCACAGCGGCACTGACGCCGAGGTGGTCGGCGTCACGGTTGTCTCGATGCTCAACGCACGGTTGGTCACCGAGATGTCCAGCGTCACCACGTGGGGAAAAGGAAAGCTGGTCAGCAGTCGCGGCTGACCCCCGTAGTCCAAATCCGCGGTCAGCCGGTTATCGGCGAGTTGCTTGACCAGCCAGCCGGGGTAGGCCGCCAGCACACCGTGAATCACCAGGCCGTGTTCGTCGGAACGCACACCACCGACACCCGGGGTCAACGTGACCGCGCCACCGTCCACCCCGTAGCCATTCGCGCTGAGCCGGTTGGCCCACGGGTACAGAATCGGAATGCCCATGGTCTTACCGGTCGTCAGGTAGGCGTTGAGGCCGCGCCGCTGCCCGAGGAGTTCGACGCCACCATCAGCCAGTGACGTGCACACCATTCCGGCCGACGGAACAAAGGTGGCGGTGAGAGCCGACGCCGGATCCTTCAGGGTGATCGAGGGCAGCTGGGCCATCGTCGGATTGTGCCATGAATGACCCATCGTTGACCAAGCCGCCGGATGTCAGCGGTGCTGGTCGATATAGTCGCTCAGGTCGGCGATCGTCCGCAGCGAAGCGTACTGGGATTCCGGGATATCGACCTGGAAACGCTTGTGCAGGCGGACCAGGAAGTTGAGCCAGTCCATCGAATCCAGGTCGACCTGATCGCGGAGCAGCTCGGTGTCGGACAGCTCGCCCTCGTCGATCTCAGGTGCGATGTCGATCAGCTCGGCCACCACCCCTGCCCTGGTCTGACTGTTCATATCGTGCCCTCCTGGTAGGTCCCGGCTCACAGGTCCCCGGGCCGCTGTAGCAGCCGGTTGATCTCGGCCAGGAACAGCGCGCCACGGGCACCGTCGCTGGCCCGGTGATCGGCGGCGAGGCTGGAATACACCGTAGTGGCCACCCGGATACCGCCGTCCACCACGACCACCCGCTGGGCGGGCCTGCCGAACCCGACGATGGCGACCTGTGGCGGATAGATCACCCCGAACACCGAGTCGACGCCCTGCTCGCCAAGGTTGGTGACGGTGATGGTCGGATCGGACATCTCCGAACTGCGCAGCGATCCGGCTCGGGCCCGGGCGACCAGATCGGTCAGGTCGGCCATGAGCTCGGTGAGTGATTTCTCCGAGACATCGTGGATGGCCGGGGCCACCAGTCCGCCGCCGCGCAGCGAGATCGCCACCCCCACATGCTGACCGGCCGCCGGCTCGAATCCGGTATCGCGCCAGAAACCGTTGAATTCACTGAACTTGCGGGCGGCCAGAGCCACCGCCTTGAGCTGCAATACCGCCGGCAGCAGTCGTTCGGTGATCGGCCGGCCGATGTTTCGCTCGGTCAGCCAGTCCAGTGCGGCGTCCAGGATGATCTCGTCGGCCAGGTAGTAGTGCGGGATCTCCCGTTTGGAGCGGCCCATCGCCGCGGCGATCGAGGCCCGCATGGCCGC
>JAHZJY010000332.1 GCA_022600695.1 Actinomycetes bacterium
ACCAAACGGGACCGGATGGGGCACGATCTGGCCGGTCTGGAGGATCTCGACGGTTTCGGGGACGACGCCGGGCTGTCCGGTGATCTCGGCGGCGCGCTGTGAACGCCGGGCGCGGAGCGCGCCGATGAGCGGTGCTTCCGGGGTTCCGCCCGTGCCGGAGATGGATGCCTCGGGCATCGCCCTGGCCATCGTGGCCAGCACTTGGCACGCCACGATTTGCGACGCGCTGTTGGACGGTGCCCGGCGGGTGGCGCGGGACTGCGGTAACGGCACTCCCACGGTGGTGCGGGTGCACGGGGCGATCGAGATTCCGGTCGTCGCGCAGCAACTGGCCGGTAACCATGACGCCGTGGTGGCTCTCGGTGTGGTGATTCGAGGGCAGACACCGCATTTCGACTACGTCTGCGATGCGCTGACCCAGGGTCTCACCCGGGTGTCGCTGGACGCCGCGACTCCGGTGGCCAACGGTGTGCTGACCACCGATGACGAACAGCAGGCGTTGGACCGGGCCGGGCTACCCGACTCAGTCGAGGACAAGGGGGCCCAGGCATGCGCAGCGGCGCTGTCCACCGCCCTGACCCTGCGACAGTTGCGCACGCCATGAGAGACCTGGACGGGCCGTGGGAAGCTGTGTTCAGGCCGCGGATGATGTCCCGGATCGCCGTGACCGTGGCCGCGGTGATCGCGGTGGTGGGCATCGTCGTCGCGGTGCTGAACAATAGGTCTTCCGGTGCGATTCTGCGGGCAGCCGACCAGGTCGCGATGGCGGGTCTGGCGTTGCTGCTGGCCGCATCGGTGCTGCTGCTGGTCAGGCCGCGCCTCAAAGTCGGACCTACCGGTCTGGCGGTTCGCAACGTGATGGAGTACCGGTTCATCCCGTGGTCTGAGGTGGTCGACTTCTCGTTCCCGCCCGGCCGGCGGTGGGCCCGGATCGACCTGCCCGCCAATGAGTACGTCCCGGTGGTGGCCATCCAGTCGATCGACGGTGAGCGCGCGGTGGTGGCCATGGACACCGTCCGCGATCTGATGGCCCGCTACCGTCCGGACTAGCCTGAAGCTTGTGCCCGATCCCGCGACGTACCGCCCGGCGCCGGGGTCCATACCTCTCGAACCGGGTGTCTACCGGTTCTCGGACTCGAACGGCCGGGTGATCTACGTTGGTAAGGCCAAGAGCCTACGCAGCCGCCTGACCTCGTACTTCGCCGATATCGCGGGTCTGCATCCGCGCACCCGGCAGATGGTCAGCACCGCTGCGAAAGTCGAGTGGACGGTGGTGGCCACCGAGGTCGAGGCGCTGCAGCTCGAATACAACTGGATCAAGGAATTCGATCCGAGGTTCAATGTCCGTTATCGAGATGACAAGACCTATCCCGTGCTCGCGGTGACGCTCAATGAGGAGTTCCCGCGGCTTACCGTTTACCGCGGACCCCGTAGGAAGGGCGTGCGGTACTTCGGTCCGTACTCGCATGCCTGGGCCATCCGCGAGACCCTCGACTTGCTGACCCGGGTCTTTCCGGCCCGAACCTGTTCAGCCGGGGTCTTCAAAAGGCACCGCCAAATCGAGCGGCCCTGCCTGCTCGGCTACATCGACAAGTGCTCCGCGCCCTGCGTCGGCCGGGTGTCCGCGCAGGAGCACCGAACGATCGTGGCGAACTTCTGCGACTTCCTCTCCGGCAGGACGGACCGCTTCGCCCGGGACCTGGAACGTCAGATGAATGCCGCGGCCGAACAACTCGACTTCGAGCGCGCGGCCCGACTGCGTGATGACCTCGGTGCTCTCAAGCGGGCGCTGGAGAAGCAGGCGGTGGTACTGGGCGACGGCACCGACGCCGATGTGGTGGCCTTCGCCGATGACGACCTCGAGGCGGCCGTGCAGGTATTCCACGTTCGCGGTGGCCGGGTGCGTGGTCAGCGCGGATGGGTCGTGGAGAAACCCGGGGACCCCGGCGAGTCGGACCAGGCGGCTCTGGTCGAGCAGTTCATCACCCAGTTCTACGGCGAGCAGGCCGAATTGAACGGTGCCGCGGACGAGGCCATCAACCCGGTGCCTCGGGAGGTGCTGGTGCCGGAGTTGCCGGTGAATGTCGACGAGTTGGCGGCGTGGCTGTCCGGACTTCGCGGCTCCCGGGTCGCGTTGCGCGTGCCCCAACGCGGCGACAAACGCGCATTGGCCGATACCGTGCACCGCAACGCGCTGGAGGCATTGCACCAGCACAAGCTCAAGCGGGCCGGGGACTTCACGGCGAGATCGGCTGCGCTGCAGAATATCCAAGAGTCCCTCGGGCTGGCCGAGGCCCCGTTGCGGATGGAATGCATCGATATCAGCCATGTGCAGGGCACAGACGTGGTGGGCTCGCTGGTGGTGTTCGAGGACGGACTGCCGCGCAAATCGGACTACCGGCACTTCGCCATCCGGGAGGCGGCCGGAGACGGACGCTCTGATGACGTCGCCTCGATCGCGGAGGTGACCCGCCGACGGTTCCTGCGGCACGTTCAGGATGGTGGTCTGGCGCAGGAGGAAGGTCCGGGGGAACGGCCGCGCCGCTTCGCCTATCCGCCCAACCTGTACGTGGTCGACGGCGGCGCCCCCCAGGTGAACGCCGCCAAGGCCGTTCTCGACGAGCTCGATGTGCGTGATGTTGCGGTGATCGGATTGGCCAAACGGTTGGAGGAGGTATGGGTGCCCGGCGAAGCCGATCCGGTGATCCTGCCGCGCAACAGCGAAGGGCTGTTCATGCTGCAGCGGTTGCGGGACGAGGCGCACCGCTTCGCCATCGCCTATCACCGCAGCAAGCGTTCCAAGCGGATGACCGCCTCAGCGCTGGACGCGGTGCGTGGGCTCGGCGCGGCACGACGCAAAGCCCTGGTCACCCATTTCGGTTCATTGGCCAGGCTCCGGCAAGCCAGCCTGGCGGAGATCACCGCGGTGCCGGGCATCGGAGCCGCTACCGCCGCAGCGGTCCTGGCTGCGCTCGGTGCCGGCGCCGAGGGGTCCGGATCGGATGCACCGGTGGATGTGATGGACGATGATGCGAGGCAGAACCTATGACGACAGATCCCGCATGACAGATCCCCCGATGACAGACCCAGCTACGGCAACGGACCGACCGGCCGCCGAGCCGGGTGGTGGGCCTGTCCCCGATGCCGCATCGGATATCGACGTGGTGCTGGTGACCGGACTGTCCGGGGCCGGCCGCGGTACCGCTGCCAAGGTTCTGGAGGATTTGGGCTGGTATGTAGCCGACAACCTTCCTCCTGAACTGATTGCCCGGATGGTTGACCTGGGGCTGGCCGCCGGGTCTCGGATTACCCAGCTTGCGGTCGTCATGGATGTCCGGTCCCGGGGTTTCACCGGTGATCTCGACGCGGTGCGCGACGATCTGGCCACCCGCAACATCGCCCCGCGGGTGTTGTTCATGGAGGCCTCCGACGAGACCCTGGTGCGGCGCTATGAGAACAATCGCCGCAGTCACCCCCTTCAGGGCAACCAGACCCTGGCTGAGGGAATCGCCGCCGAGCGGACACTGCTCGCCCCGGTTCGAGCCGGCGCGGATCTGATCATCGACACCTCCACGCTGCCGGTACCGGCTCTGAGGGCGAGCATTGAGAATGCGTTCGGCAGCGAGACCGTCGCGCAGATCAGCGTCACCGTTGAGTCGTTCGGCTTCAAATACGGCCTGCCGATGGACGCCGATACGGTGATGGATGTGCGGTTTCTGCCCAACCCGCATTGGGTCGACGAACTGCGCCCGCAGACCGGTCAGTCGCCTGCCGTGCGCGACTACGTCTTGGCCCAGCCCGGCGCAACACAGTTCCTGCAGACCTACCATCAGCTGTTGATGTTGGTGGCTGACGGATACATCCGGGAAGGTAAGCGGTATATGACGGTGGCGATCGGATGCACCGGCGGTAAGCATCGCAGTGTCGCCATAGCCGAGGCGCTTGCCGCACTGCTCGGCGATAACGGCCACCTGTCGGTGCGGGTGCTTCATCGTGATCTGGGGCGCGAATGACCAGCCCCCGAATCGTCGCGCTGGGCGGTGGGCACGGCCTGTACGCGACATTGTCGGCAGCGCGTCGGCTTACGCCCCATGTCACGGCGGTGGTGACTGTTGCCGACGACGGCGGCTCGTCCGGCCGATTGCGTTCCGAACTCGATATCGTGCCGCCGGGGGACCTGCGGATGGCGCTGGCGGCCTTGGCGTCGGACAGCCCGCATGGCCGGTTGTGGGCGACCATCATCCAGCACCGGTTCGGCGGCAGTGGCGCGCTGGCCGGCCATCCGATCGGTAACCTACTGGTGGCGGGGCTCAATGAGGTGCTTGCCGACCCGGTCGCCGCGCTGGACGAACTGGGCCGGATCCTCGGCCTGAAGGGCCGGGTGCTGCCGATGTGCCCGATCGCGCTGCAGATCGAGGCCGATGTCTCCGGCCTGGAAACCGACCCCCGGATGAGCCGGGTGATCCGCGGTCAGGTGGCGGTGGCCACCACCCCCGGGAAGGTGCGCCGGGTGCGGCTGCTTCCCGGCGACCCACCGGCGACCCGCCAGGCCATCGACGCGGTCATGGCTGCGGACCTCGTGGTCCTCGGTCCGGGTTCCTGGTTCACCAGTGTCATCCCGCACGTACTGGTGCCGGGACTGGCGGCTGCGTTGACATCGACCACGGCCCGCCGCGCTCTGGTGTTGAACCTGGCCGCCGAACCGGGTGAAACAGCCGGCTTCTCCGCCGAGCGACATCTACATGTGCTGGCCCAGCACGCCCCGGGGTTCAGCGTGCATGACATCATCGTCGACGCGGCACGTGTGCCGTCACAGCGTGAGCGTGACCAACTGCGCCGGACGGCGACCCTGTTGGAGGCATCAGTGAGATTTGCTGATGTGTCCCGGGCCGGTACTCCGTTGCATGACCCGGCAAAGTTGGCCGCGGCGCTGGACGCGGTGCGCTCGGTCGGCATGGAACCGGCAACGACCACCGTGCCGGTCGCCGCACCGAGACGGACCGAGAGGTGAGAATCTGTGGCGATGACCGCTGAGGTGAAGGACGAACTGAGCCGCCTCAACGTCAACTCGGTGAGTGCCAGGCGGGCGGAGGTGGCGTCGCTCCTCCGGTTCGCCGACGGTCTTCAGATCGTCTCCGGCCGGGTGATGGTCGAGGCGGAGGTTGACCTTGGAAGCACTGCGCGCCGCCTGCGCAGGGACATCTATGACCTCTACGGATACCACGCCGTCGTCCACGCGGTCTCGGCCAGCGGAGTTCGTAAGAACACCCGCTATGTGGTGCGGGTGGTCAAGGACGGTGAGGCGCTGGCCCGGCAGACCGGTTTGCTGGATCTTCGGGGCCGGCCGGTGCGGGGACTGCCCGCCCAGGTGGTCGGTGGCAACGTCGGTGACTCGGAAGCGGCCTGGCGGGGCGCATTCCTGGCCCATGGCTCGCTGACCGAGCCCGGACGGTCCTCCGCGCTTGAGGTGAGTTGTCCCGGACCGGAGGCCGCACTGGCACTGGTCGGTGCGGCCCGTCGGCTCGGCGTCAGCGCCAAGGCCCGCGAGGTGCGTGGAATCGATCGCGTCGTCGTTCGTGATGGCGAGGCCATCGGCACCCTGCTCACCCGGATGGGAGCCCAGAACAGCCGGCTGGTCTGGGAAGAACGTCGGATGCGGCGCGAGGTGCGGGCCAGCGCCAACCGGCTCGCCAACTTCGACGATGCCAACCTGCGCCGCTCGGCGCGGGCGGCGGTCGCGGCTGCCGCCCGGGTGGAACGTGCGCTGGAGATCCTCGGCGATACGGTGCCCGACCATCTCTCCGCCGCCGGCCGATTGCGGGTGCAGCACCGCGAGGCCTCGCTGGAGGAACTGGGCAGGCTGGCCGATCCCGTCATGACCAAGGACGCCGTGGCCGGGCGCATCCGACGGTTGTTGTCAATGGCCGATCGTAAGGCCAAGCAGGACGGTATCGCCGACACCGAATCGGCGGTCACGCCCGATCTTCTCGACGACGCCTGACCCAACGAACGGGCCTGAACAAACGGACGGGCCTGCACCAAAGGAATCGGGTGCCCCGGGACCCGAGACACGTGTGGGGCGCCGAAACTACGGGGCGACGATCCCGTCGTCAGGCGCAGGCGGCTGGTTGGCCGACAATGCCCAGCGGATACCGCCGACCATCACGCTGCCGGCCGCCCGGATCGCGGTGGCTTCCAGTGGCGGCAGGTAGGGCAGCCGCAGCGGCAGCCTGGCCCAGGCGGGCAGCATGGACACGCTGGTCGCAGCCAGTACCCCGTACGGTGCCCGGGCCAACAGCGGTAACGGGGGAGTCACCAGAAGGAACCGGGCGGCCTCCCGGGCGGATTCGGTGCTGCGCAGTTCGCTGCGGTAGTCGGCGATCCGCGTGCGCAGCTGCGCCTCGGTGCGGGGCGGATCCTGGACACCGAGCGCGGCGGCCACCCGGGCGGTGTCGGCGACATAGTCGTCCCGACCGCTCTGATCAAGCGGCTTGGGTCCGTAGCGCTGATAGGCGAGCAGGAAACTGTCCACCTCGGCGATATGCACCCATTCCAGCAGGTGCGGGTCATCGGCGCGGTAGGGCCGGCCGTCGGCCGCGATGCCGTGCACCCGGCGGTGGATGCCCCGCACCCGGTCGACCGCCCGCTGGGCATCCTGGGCGGTCCCGAATGTCGTGAACGCCAGGAACGTGCTGGTGCGCTGCAGCCGCCCCCACGGGTCGCCGCGGTAGTCGGAGTGCTCGGCGACACCGGCCATCGCCAGCGGGTGCAGCGACTGCAGCAACAGTGCGCGCAGGCCCCCCACGAACATCGACGCGTCGCCGTGCACCAGCCGAATCGGGCGGTCCGCGGCGAACCAGCGTGGTCCCGGTGTGCCGTGAATGCGGGCTCTGTTCCTGGGGCCCTCGGGTCCGGCAACCATGGCGAACAGTCCCTGGCCGAGGCGTTCCCGCACTCCGGCGAGGTCGACGTCCAGTGGCGACGGTAGCGGCATCCTTCGACGGTACGCGGTTCGCCAGGTTCATCACACGCGGTGCTGACCGCGCCACTAGGCTGACCGTGGCACGAAGGTGTTTTGCACAGACGCGAGGAGGCATAGGTGACGATACGGGTTGGCGTTAACGGTTTCGGCCGCATCGGACGCAACTTCTACCGGGCGCTGGCGGCGCAGAAGTCCGAGGGCAAGGCCCAGAACATCGAGATCGTGGCCGTCAACGACCTCACCGATATCGCCACCCTGGCTCACCTGCTGAAGTTCGACTCCATTCTGGGCCGGCTCCCCGGGGACGTCGGCGTCGAAGGCGACACCATCGCCATCGGGGGCACGCAGGTCAAGGCCCTGGCCATCAAGGAAGGTCCGGCCGCCCTACCCTGGGGCGACCTGGGCGTCGACGTGGTGGTGGAGTCCACCGGCATCTTCACCGATGCCCGCGCGCGGGGTCATCTGGAAGCCGGCGCCCGGAAGGTGCTGATCTCCGCACCGGCCAAGGACGAGGACATCACCATCGTGATCGGCGTCAACGACGACAAGTACGACGGCAGTCAGAACATCATCTCCAACGCCTCATGTACGACGAATTGCCTTGGGCCGCTTGCTAAAGTCGTCAACGACGAGTTCGGTATCGTTCGCGGCCTGATGACCACGATCCACGCTTACACCCAGGATCAGAACCTGCAGGACGCCCCGCACAAGGATTTGCGGCGGGCCCGCGCCGCTGCACTGAACATCGTCCCGACCTCGACTGGTGCCGCCAAGGCTATCGGCCTGGTGATGCCGGAGTTGAAGGGGAAACTGGACGGGTATGCGTTGCGGGTGCCGATTCCCACCGGGTCGGTCACCGACCTGACAGTTGAACTGGAGAGGAACGCCACCGTCGAGGAGATCAATGGTGCGCTCAGGGCCGCCGCCGACGGGCCCATGAAGGGCATCCTGAAGTACTACGACGCCCCGATCGTCTCCAGCGATATCGTGACGGACCCGCATAGTTCCATCTTCGATTCCGGGTTGACCAAGGTCATCGACAACCAGGCGAAAGTGGTGTCCTGGTACGACAACGAGTGGGGCTACTCCAACCGGCTGGTCGATCTGGTCGGCCTGGTTGGCAAGTCCCTGTAGCGGTAGGGCGACCCGTGGCTGTCAAGAGTCTCGCCGACCTGCTCGCCGAGGACGTGCAAGGCCGAGGGGTGCTGGTTCGTTGCGACCTCAACGTCCCTCTCGACGAGACCGGCGCTGTCAGCGATGCCGGCCGCATCGATGCGTCGGTGCCCACCCTCAGGGCGCTCTCGGATGCCGGTGCCAAGGTCGTGGTAGCCGCCCATCTCGGCCGTCCCGGGGGAGGGACCGACCCGAAGCTCTCGCTGGCCCCGGTGGCGGCGGTGCTCGCCGAGCGGTTGGGCCGGCACGTTCAACTGGCCGGCGACGTGGTCGGCACCGATGCGCTGGCCCGCGCCGAGGGCCTGACCGACGGTGACATCCTGCTGCTGGAGAACATCCGCTTCGATCCGCGCGAGACCAGTAAGGACGATGCCGAACGGCGGGAGTTGGCCGGAGCGCTGGCCGAACTCGTCGGCGGCCCGGACGGTTCCGGGGGCGCCTTCGTCTCCGACGGGTTCGGGGTGGTGCATCGCAAACAGGCTTCGGTGTACGACATCGCAGCGCTGTTGCCGCCCTACACCGGCACGTTGGTCGGGGCCGAGGTCAAGGTTCTCGAGCAGTTGGCCGCAGCCGGCGAACGGCCCTACGCGGTGGTGCTGGGCGGATCGAAGGTCTCCGACAAAC
The DNA here is from genome assembly GCA_022600695.1 of Actinomycetes bacterium. Classification (GTDB taxonomy): domain Bacteria; phylum Actinomycetota; class Actinomycetes; order Mycobacteriales; family Mycobacteriaceae; genus Mycobacterium. Next base: position 8,780 of record JAHZJY010000332.1, read on the forward strand.
TCGCCGTGATCGAAAATCTGGCCGGCAAGGCCGACAGCCTGATCATCGGCGGCGGAATGTGCTTCACCTTCCTCGCCGCACAAGGTGCCACGGTGGGTACGTCGCTGCTGCAGGAGGAGATGATCGACACCTGTCGACGGTTGCTTGAGGAGTACGGTGACGTCATCCACCTACCCGTGGACATCGTCGCCGCGGCTGAGTTCGCGGCCGACTCGGCAGCCGAAATCGTTGCTGCCGATGAGATTCCGGCCGACATGATGGGGTTGGACATCGGGCCGGAGTCGGTCAAGCGTTTTACCACTCTGTTGTCCAACGCCCGCACCATCTTCTGGAACGGGCCGATGGGGGTGTTCGAGTTCCCGGCGTTCGCCTCGGGTACCAAAGGGGTCGCCGAGGCCATCATCGCTGCCACCGCGAAGGGTGCCTTCAGCGTCGTCGGCGGTGGAGATTCGGCGGCCGCGGTGCGCCGACTCGGCCTGGCCGAGGACGGGTTCTCCCACATTTCCACCGGGGGCGGGGCGTCCCTGGAATATCTTGAGGGCAAAACCCTCCCAGGTATCGACATCCTGGGCTGATCGCCTTGCCATCAACGTCACCGACAACAATGCCTGA
>JAHZJY010000333.1 GCA_022600695.1 Actinomycetes bacterium
CCTGGACGCGGGTGGCATCGGCCAGCATTCGGAACACCTCGACCACCAAATCCACCTGATCAGCGGGAAGCGGCCGTCGACATGCACCCGTATCTGCATTCATGCGTAAATAATATCGGACTCGGCTCGAGCTGTACTGTCCGACGGCAACGATGAGCAACTCTTCGCAGATTCTCATTGCGTGCCGCCGTTGCCAGTGGCGGTCGTGGCCGACGCTTTCGGGCGGGATTTCCCGCCGGTTCGGCGAGGTGTGTCCGTAATGACCCTTCCGGGACAGCGGGTCGGGCTGGGCCGGACCATGCCCGGATCGGCGGTTGTGAACCCTGAGCTCGCGATGACCTCGCGGTAGTGTCACTGCAGTGTCGACTGGTCGGGTAAAAATCTGGGCAGCCCTGCTGTTCGCACTGCTCCTGTCCTCGTGCAGCCATGAGATACCGGAATACGAATCGACCTACGTACCGGATAAATCCCTTGATGTTTCCGAAGGCGGAAGTGATCCCGCCGCAGAGCCCCTGGTGTCCTTCGTGGACCGATTCGATCGCCTCGACACGAAATTCGGCATAGGCGAGGGCTGGGACTTGATCGGCCCCGGTTTCATCAAGGACCGTGCTTTCACCTACGCGGGCGACAGCACCGTCTATGCGGCACGGCAGTTCCGTGGTGTGGTGCAGCGCATCGGGACCGTGGGGCAGTGGCGAAGGCTCAGAGACGGCGAAATCGGCACCACACTTGCGATGGCCATCGCACCGAACAACCTTCCCTCCGCCCTGATTCGCTTCACGGCCGACCGGGTGGGTTGGGCGTTGACCCCGCGTCGCGGATTTGTCGATCTCGAGCCGGTGGCGGAGGGCCGGTTCTCGCCGCCGCTCACTCTGAATACGGACTTCGTGTTCGAGGTCGAGGCCGTGGACAACTCCGTGACGGTGCGGGTGCCGGGTGAGGAAGTGACCATGAACATCGACCTCGCCGGGTTGGTCGGCGATAACGCGGTCTGGGAGGAATCCCCGATCGCGACCCCGGCCGACGTGGTTTTCGACTTCCGCGCCGTCTGGGCGGCCGAAGCGGGACAAGAGCTGGTGCCGCTCTACGAGGCATGACGCCTTTCACTGTGACACGACCCGCGCCATCGGCGCCCGGGGTGGCCGCGCTGTGCCATGGCCACGGCCGTATTCTCGGCGTCCCCGCACTCAGGACGGCTCGCGGCCGGGCAACTTCCGCATGGCCTGCCGAGCCACGGAGTGCGTCCACTCCGGGTGTTGCGCCGTGTGCCCGCGGAGCGCACGCCATGACCGCCAGGCGGCTGCCGGTGACGGAATGCGCGGCAACCGCGCCAGCTCCCATTGGATGCCGTTGATGGGGTCGTCGAAGAAGACCGCGTAGTAACCCGGCGTGTATTCGGGATACTCCTGGGGTGGATGCGCGACGGGCACCTCGCGCGGGACGAGGAACTCGTCGTGGAAACGGTTGACCTCCGTGCGGCTACCGGCCCACAACGCGATGTGGTTGAGACCGACCGCCTGGTCGGTGTGCCGCAACTTCTGCCCGGTCGCTGCCGGCTGGACGCCGATGTAGCTGTGCGGCAACGGGAAACGCGCCATATAGTAAGTCGAGCGGTACTCGATGTCCAGCGTCCAGAAGCTCATGTATCCGAGCCAGCCGAACATGGCGTCGTAGAAGGCAATTGATTGCTGGTAGTCCAGGACGTTGACCTCGACGTGCTGCACCCCGCGCCAGCGCATGAAGTCCAGGGTAGTGCCACCGCTTCTCGCTCCGTATCAACCGTCGGCCCGCGCCGCCCGTACCAGTCCGCCGCCGATGATCAGCCGCTGTATTTCGCTGGTGCCCTCATACAGTCGCAGTAGTCGGACATCGCGGTAGATGCGCTCCACCGCCACTCCCCGCAGGTATCCCGCCCCGCCGTGTACCTGAACCGCCAGGTCGGCGACTTTTCCGACCATCTCGGTGCAGAACAGTTTGGCGACGGAGGGAGCGATGCGACGGTCCTCGCCGGTCAGCCACTTGCGCGCGGTGTCGCGCACCAGGGCCTGGCCGGCCAGCACACCGGTCTGCTGGTCGGCCAGCATCGCCTGCACCAGCTGGAATGTTCCGATCGGCGTTCCGCCCTGTGTCGCGGTGGCGGCGTGGCTGATGGATTCGTCGAGGGCGCGTTGTGCGGTCCCGACGGCCAGCGCGGCGATATGGATGCGTCCGCGGGCGAGCGATGTCAGCGCGGCTCGGTAGCCGATGTCCTCGTCGTCGCCGACCAACGCCTCGGGCCCGACCCGGACATCGGTGAAGAACACATCCGATGTCCAGGAGCCCTCCTGCCCCATCTTGGCGTCCTTGGCGCCGACCCCGACACCGTCGGCGTCGGCCGGGACGAGGAACACCGCGATACCGGCACCATCGTCATCCGCGGGCCGGGTGCGGGCGAACACGATGAACAGATCTGCGATCGGGGCGTTGGTGATGTACTGCTTCTGGCCGTCGATCACCCAGCCGTCCCCGTCGCGGACTGCCCTGGTGCGTAAGCCGGCCGGGTTGGATCCGGCGCCTGGTTCGGTGAGTGCGAAGGAGGCCACGGCATCGCCGTTGGCGATCCGCTCAAGCCAGCGAGTCTTCTGCCCCTCGGTGCCGAAGCCCACCAGTACCTGCCCGGCAATACCGTTGTTGGTGCCGAACATCGAGCGCACCGACAGCGCCGTGTAGCCCAGTTCCAGCGCCAGTTCGACATCCTGGGTGATATCGAGACCGAGTCCTCCCCACTCCTGCGGAATGGCGTACCCGAACAGTCCCATCCGCTTGGCCTGCTCGCGGATGTCCCCGGGAACGCAGTCGGTCTGGACGATCTCGGACTCCCGAGGCACCACGACCGAGCGCACGAAGGTCCGCGTGTGCGCCAGGATCTCCCGGAAGTCCTCGTCACTGACCACTGGTTCAGCTGTCATGAGGCCATCAAATACGATGGCTCGCGGGGACCATCAGGAGGGTGATCGGATGGCACTGCTGGCCGGGCGCACCGCGATCGTCACCGGCGGGGCTCAGGGTCTCGGTTACGCCATCGCCGAGGTGTTCATCGCCGAGGGCGCCCGAGTCGTGCTGGCCGATCTGGACCTGGACCGCACCCAGGGGGCGGCGGCTGCGCTGGGCGGTTCCGATGTCGCCCGGGCCGTGCGATGCGATGTGACATCGGCTGAACAGGTCGACGCCCTCGTCGGCGCCGCGGTGGAGGCGTTCGGCAGTCTGGACATCATGGTCAACAACGCCGGCATCACCCGGGATGCCACCATGCGGAAGATGACCGAGCAGCAGTTCGACGAAGTGATCGCGGTGCACCTCAAGGGCACCTGGAACGGCACCCGCGCGGCCGCGGCCGTCATGCGGGCTCAGGGTAGTGGTGCGATTGTCAACATGTCCTCCATCTCGGGCAAGGTCGGCCTGGTCGGGCAGACCAACTACTCGGCGGCCAAGGCGGGCATCGTCGGCCTGACCAAAGCGGCCGCGAAAGAACTCGCCCACCTCGGCGTTCGGGTCAACGCCGTCGCGCCCGGCCTGATTCGCTCCGCCATGACCGAGGCCATGCCGCAACGGATCTGGGACGCCAAATTGGCCGAGGTGCCGATGGGACGGGCCGGCGAACCGCACGAAGTGGCATCCGTCGTGTTGTTCCTGGCCTCCGGGTTGTCCTCATATATGACGGGCACCGTCCTCGAGGTCACCGGCGGACGGCACATATGACCCTTGGCGCGGTGATCTGCGAACCGGTCCGCACCCCGATCGGCCGCTACGGCGGAGTATTCAAGGCGCTGAGCGTGGCCGACCTGGCCGTAGCGGCGCTGACCGGTCTGCTGCAGCGCACGGGACCGGTGGCGGAATTCGTCGACGATGTGATCCTGGGACACTGCTACCCCAACCCGGAAGCGCCGGCACTGGGCCGGGTGGCGGCACTGGATGCCGGTCTGCCGGTGACGGTATGCGGTATGCAGGTGGACCGCCGTTGCGGTTCGGGCCTGCAGGCGGTGATCAACGCCTGTATGCAGGTGGCCTCGGGCGCCAGCGATCTCGTGGTCGCCGGCGGGGCGGAGAGTATGAGCAATGTCGCGTTCTTCTCCACCGATGTGCGCTGGGGCGCAGGCTCCCGCGGGATCGAGGTGCACGACGGACTGACCCGCGGCCGGGTGACGGCCGGCGGCCGACGCTACCCGGTTCCCGGCGGCATGCTGGAGACCGCGGAGAACCTGCGCCGCGAGTACGGCATCTCCCGCGCCGAGCAGGACGACCTGGCGGCGCAGTCTCACCAACGTGCCATCGCCGCCCAGTCGGGAGGAACGGCGGCCGAGGAAATCGTCCCGGTCGCCGTCGGCGGTAAGCCCGGCGAACAGATGATCGATACCGACGAGCATCCCCGCGCCGATAGCACGATAGAAGCGCTTGCCGGGCTAAAACCCCTTCTGGTGCAACAGGACCCGGATGCCACCGTGACCGCCGGCAATGCCAGCGGCCAAAACGATGCCGCCTCGATGTGTATCGTCACCACCCCGGAGAAGGCTGACGACCTGGGGTTGACACCGCTGGTTCGGTTGGTTTCGTGGGCGGTAGCCGGCGTGGAACCGAAGCTCATGGGCATCGGCCCGGTCCCGGCCACCGCCGCGGCTCTCGGTCGGGCCGGGCTGTCGCTGGACGATATGGACGTGATCGAACTCAATGAGGCCTTCGCCGTGCAGGCCCTGGCCGTTATGCGCGAGTGGGAGTTCACCGAGGCGGACCGCGAGCGCACCAATGTCCGTGGCTCGGGCATCTCGCTGGGCCACCCGGTTGGTGCCACCGGCGGGCGGATGCTGGCCACCCTGGCCCGGGAATTGCGCCGACGCGAGGGTCGGTACGGCCTGGAAACCATGTGCATCGGTGGCGGCCAGGGCCTGGCCGCGGTATTCGAGAAGGTTCGGGCGTGACCAGGCTGGCCCAGACCCTGGGTTTGACCGAGTTTCAGACCGAAATCATCTCGGCGGTACGGCAGTTCGTCGATAAGGAAGTAATCCCGAACGCATCGGAACTCGAGCATGCGGACATCTATCCGCAGGAGATCGTCGACCGGATGCGGGAGATGGGGCTGTTCGGGCTGATGATCCCCGTCGACTACGGCGGTCTGGGGGAGTCTCTGCTCACCTACGCGCTGTGCGCGGAAGAACTGGCCCGGGGCTGGATGAGCGTATCCGGGGTGATCAACACCCATTTCATCGTCGCCTACATGATTCGCCGGCACGGCACGGACGAGCAGAAGCAACGCTTCCTCCCGCGGATGGCCACCGGCGAAACCCGGGGAGCCTTCTCGATGTCCGAACCCGAAGTGGGTTCTGACGTCGCTGCGATCCGCACCCGGGCCGTCCGCGACGGTGACGGCGGCTACATCATCAGTGGACAGAAAATGTGGCTGACGAACGGGGGCAGCTCGACGCTGGTGGCTGCACTGGTACGTACCGACGAGGGCGCGGACTCCCCACACGCGAATCTGACCGCATTCCTGGTCGAAAAACCGGCCGGCTTCGGGGAAGTCGTCCCCGGGCTGACCATTCCCGGAAAGATCGACAAACTCGGCTACAAGGGGATTGACACCACCGAACTTGTTTTCGACGGCTACCACGCCGCTGTCGACGACCTCCTCGGCGGTCTCCCGGGGCGCGGTTTCGGCCAGATGATGGATGGTGTGGAAGTCGGCCGGGTCAACGTCGCGGCGCGGGCCTGCGGGGTGGGACTGCGGGCATTCGAGCTGGCGGTGCGCTACGCGCAGCAGCGCCGGACGTTCGGCAAGCCGATCGCCGAACACCAGGCCATCGCTTTCTCCCTGGCGGAGATGGCGACGAAAGTCGAAGCGGCACATCTGATGATGGTCAATGCCGCACGGCTGAAGGACTCCGGGCAGCGCAACGATGTAGCGGCCGGGATGGCCAAATACCTGGCCAGTGAACTCTGCTCGGAAGTCACCCAGGCCGGCTTTCGTATTCACGGCGGCTACGGCTACTCCACCGAATATGAAATTGAACGGCTCATGCGGGACGCCCCGTTCCTGCTGATCGGGGAGGGCACCAGCGAGATCCAGAAGACCATCATCAGCAAACGACTTCTTGAGGACTACCGAATATGACCCAGGTCGGCGCGGAAACCAGAGCGGGGCGCAGGAAACCGCGCCGAAGCCTGGACGAATTGGGTTACTACCTGCTGGCCGGGGCCGGCGGCGAGGGGCCGGCAGGGTTGGTGGATGAGGCCCGCCGCGGTGAGGAGTTGGGTCTGGGCGCCGCTTTCATCTCTGAGCGATGGAATGTCAAGGAGGCTGCCTCGTTGACCGGGGCGGCATGCGCGGTCACCGACCGGATGCGGATCGCCACCGCCGCGACCAATCACAACACCCGGCATCCGCTGATCACCGGGTCATGGGCGACCACGATGCATCGGCTCTCTGGCGGCAGGTTCACCCTCGGTATCGGCCGGGGTATCGCCGCGATCTACGGTGCCTTCGGCATCCCGTCGGTGACCACCTCGCAGATGGCGGATTTCGCCCGGGTGATGCGGCGGCTCTGGCACGGCGAGGTGATCGTCAACCACGACGGACCGATCGGCAAGTATCCGGTTCTGGTACTCGACCCTGACTTCGACGAGGACATCCGGCTGGCCCTGATGGCCTTCGGACCCAACACGCTGCGGCTGGGCGGCCGGCTGTTCGACGATGTCATTCTGCACACCTTCTTCACGCCGGAGACCGTCACCCGCTGCGTACGCACGGTCAAGGACGCCGCCGAACAGGCCGGCCGCGATCCCGGCCAGGTGCGGGTGTGGTCGTGTTTCGCCACGGTCGGCGATCACCTGTCAGAAGAGTTGCGGCTGAAGAAGACGGTCGCCCGGCTGGCCACCTACCTGCAGGGGTACGGCGATTTGATGGTCAACACGAACGGTTGGGATCCTTTCGTGCTGCAACGGTTCCGGGGAGATGCGGTAGTGCAGTCCATCGGCGGCGGGATCGACCACAAAGCGACCGCGGCGCAGATCGAGCACATCGCTACCCTCATTCCCGATGAGTGGCTGGAACCCGCGGCCACCGGTTCGCCGGAGCAGTGCGTGCAGCGGGTTCGGCGGGAATTCGACTACGGGGCCGACGCGGTGATCATGCACGGCGCCACACCCGACGAACTCGAACC
>JAHZJY010000334.1 GCA_022600695.1 Actinomycetes bacterium
GCCTGGGATCGCGGTGTCGACCTCAAGGTCGTCGTGATGGAACAGAGCCCGCCGATCGACACCCCGCTGCGCGATATCGCCACCCAGGTGGGCCAGCAGAACCCCGGTTCGACAGTGCTGGTGCTGAGCCCGGGTTGGGCCGGCTCGTACAGCCCGATCTATGACCGGGTATTGCTCGAAGCCGGTCAAGACGTGGCCAAACTCGCACCGAATCCGGTGCAGGGCGCGCAGAATTTCGTCGACCAGTTGGACACCCCGGATTTCGGCTGGATGGCATTCACGATAGGCCTCGTATTGGCGGTTTCCGGGGCGGCTGTTGTGACCCGACTTCTGCAACGCTGGGCAAAGCGCCGGGGGACCACCACCGACTAGCGCACGCTGCGACTTCGCTGAACAGGCGCTATTTTTTGGCAATTTCCTAAGATTACTATTCGGTCACACCTGCGGAAATACAAACGTGTAATTTCCCGGGCCCGTTTCTTCTGCGACAAGCGTGACGTACGGTGCAAAAGAAGCCATTGTTATTGAAGTGGCCTGAGTGACACGTGTTACTGGCGTGACTGTTCGCGGAGCAAGCGGAGCAATAGGAGTCAGAGTCGATGAACCTTTCCCCTCGCGGTAACCGCGCCGTCCGGGCCACCAGGGCGGTCTGCCCGCTCACTCTCACCGTCGCAATGACGTTCACCATCCCGGGCCTGGCGCAGGCCGACCCGGATGGCGTGCCGAACAGCGTCGCCGCTCTGGTCGCCGACGTCGCCGAGGCCAACCAGCAGCTGCAGGACATCGGCGCCAAGGTGCAGGCCGAGCAGGAAGGCGTGAACAAGGCCATTCTGGAGGTGCAGGAGGCTCGGGACGCCGCCGCCGCCGCCCAGCAGGAGATCGAGGCGAGCAGGCGTGCGGTAACCCAGGCCAACGCGGCGATCACGACAGCACAGCGGAGATTCGACACCTTCGCCGCCGCGACCTATGTCAACGGGCCGTCCGCCGCACTGGTGCTGGCTCGCACGCCCGATGAGATGATCTCGACCGCGACGGCCAGCCGGACCCTCGCGCTGAGTTCTGAGCAGGTGATGGTCGGCCTCGAACGGGCCCGCACCGAGGCGGTCAACTTCGACGCCGCCGCGCGGCAGGTGAAGCGGAAAGCTGATCGGGCGGTCAAGGATGCGCAGGGCAGCCAGGACGCCGCCGTGGCCGCACTGACCGCGGCGCAGGAGACGTTCCGTGAACAGCAGGTCGAGATCGATCGGCTCGCCGCCGCACGGAAAGTGGCCCAGCGCAAACTTGAGGACGCCCGGGCATCGTCGGCCCCGGGTGCCGTGCCGGTGGCCGGCGGTGGGATGGTCGCCACCGTCCCGGTCGGACAGGCCGCCGCGCCCGAAGGTCGGTCTGCCCCCGAAGGCCGTTCTGCCCCCGAAGGCCGTTCTGCCCCCGAAGGCCGTTCTGCCGAGGACAACTGGGATCGCGCCGGCTCAGGGCCGGCAGCCGAGGTCAAGGTGCCCTACGGCAAGCCCTCCGAGTGGGACCTCACGCTTCCTGCGGTGCCCAGTGCGTTCATGTCCGGCGACCCGATCCAGATCATCAACGCGGTGCTGCAGATAGCGCAGTACTCCTATGAGGTCACCCAGGATCTGGGCAAGAAGTTCCTCCAGCAGATGGGCATCCTCAAGCCCACCGACACCGGGATCACCAATGACGGCGGGATCCCGGTGGTGTACGGCAACCAGGCCATCGAATATGTCATCAAGCGGGCGCAGTCCCAGATCGGGGTGCCGTATTCATGGGGTGGCGGTAATGCCGCGGGCGCCAGCCGGGGTATCGACTCCGGGGCCAATACCGTCGGTTTCGACTGCTCGGGTCTGGTTCTGTACGCGTTCGCCGGCGCCGGTATCAAGCTGCCGCACTATTCGGGTTCGCAATACAACCTGGGCCGTAAGATTCCCTCTGCGCAGATGCGTCGTGGCGACGTCATCTTTTGGGGCCCCAACGGCAGCCAGCACGTCGCGATCTTTCTCGGCAACGGCCAGATGATCGAGGCGCCTTACACGGGCTCATTCGTCAAGATCTCCCCGGTCCGAACCAGCGGCATGACCCCCTTCGTCGTGCGCTACATCGAGTGGTGAGATGACAAATCGGATGTCCGGCAAAGGCCTTCGGTCGCTACGCGCACTCGGTGCCGCGCTGACCGCGCTGATATTGTCGCTCGGCCTGGCAGCGCCCGCGCAGGCCGACGAGTGGGACCCGACGCTGCCCAAGATGCTGAGCGCCGGGGCGCCCGGTGACCCGGTAGCGGTGGCCCAGGCGTCGCTGGCGTTCACGCAGCAGGCCGCCCAGGCGACGATGGATCTCGGTCGTAAGTTCCTGTCCGGCCTCGGTATCGGCGGCGGAAACAGCACCGCGGCGATACCCGGCGGGCGGGTCCGCGGCCCTCAGGCCATCGAATATGTGATTCGGCGCGGGGCCTCCCAACGGGGAGTTCCTTACTCCTGGGGCGGCGGCGCCATCAACGGCCCGAGTGCCGGCGTGGACCACGATGCGGGGAAGATTGGCTACGACTGCTCCGGGTTCACGCGCTACGCCTTCGCCGGTGTCGGAGTTCAGATTCCCAAGTACTCGGGCGATCAGTACACCGCCGGCCGTCAGGTATCGCCGTCTCAGGCCAAGCGGGGCGACCTCATCTTCTGGGGTCCTGGCGGTTCCCAGCACGTGGCTATCTATCTCGGCAACGGTCAGATGCTCGAGTCGTCCTCGGCGGCCGGTCAGGTCACCGTCGGCCCGGTGCGTACCGCCGGGATGACGCCCTACGTGACCCGCATCATCGAGACCTGACAATGCCGGTGGTCGGGTCTCCGACGCGCCAGCGAACAACCCACGTCGACGGAATCCGAAACGCCTGGAATAGTTGTTCGAGGGGCACGACGCTGCCCCGATGCCGACCAACAGCTGTGGAGGAACTTGATGACGTCACCAGGTGGGTCGACCGGAGGACCCGGCGGCCACAGCGGCACGAGCGGACCCGCCGCGCCGTCGTCCGTCGGTAACGGTCTGGCCGCCGATGTGCACACCCTGGAACGAGCGATCTTCGAGGTCAAGCGAATTATCGTTGGTCAGGACCAACTTGTGGAGCGAATCCTGGTGGGTCTTCTTGCCAAGGGGCATGTACTGCTCGAGGGTGTTCCCGGTGTGGCCAAGACGCTGGCCGTCGAGACGTTCGCCAAGGTCGTGGGCGGTACCTTCGCGCGTATCCAGTTCACTCCGGACCTGGTTCCCACCGATATCATCGGGACCCGGATCTACCGTCAGGGCCGCGAGGAATTCGATATCGAACTCGGTCCCGTGGTGGTGAACTTCCTGCTCGCCGACGAGATCAACCGCGCCCCGGCCAAGGTGCAGTCCGCGCTGCTGGAGGTGATGGCCGAGCGCAAGATCTCGATCGGCGGGAAGACCTATCCGCTGCCCAAGCCGTTCCTGGTGATGGCCACCCAGAACCCGATCGAGAACGAGGGTGTCTACCCGCTCCCGGAAGCCCAGCGGGACCGGTTCCTGTTCAAGATCAACGTCGACTACCCCGCCCCGGAGGAAGAGCGCGAGATCATCTACCGAATGGGGGTGACCCCGCCGGAACCCAAACAGGTGCTCGAGACCGGCGATCTGCTGCGACTGCAGGACGTCGCAGCGAATAATTTCGTCCACCACGCCCTGGTCGACTATGTGGTGCGGGTGGTAACCGCCACCCGGCGCCCCGAGCAGTTCGGGATGCCGGATGTCAAGTCGTGGATCGCCTTCGGTGCCTCGCCGCGAGCCTCGCTGGGCATCATCGCCGCCGCGCGCGCACTGGCCCTGGTCCGCGGTCGCGACTATGTCGTTCCGCAGGACGTCATCGAAGTGATTCCCGACGTGTTGCGCCACCGCCTGGTGCTCACGTACGACGCACTGGCCGACGATGTCAAGGCCGATGTCGTGATCGGCCGGATCCTGCAGACCGTGGCACTGCCCCAGGTGAATGCGGTTCCGCAGCAAGGCCATTCGGTGCCGGCGGCGGGCACGCCCGGGCCGACCGCACCTGCGGCGTCTCCCGCGGCCGGCGCCAACGCTCGGTGAGCGAGTCGACGTCTGCCGCTGGGGCAGCCGATCGGGCCCAGTCCGCCCGGCCGCCGTCGTTTCAGCGCGGTGAGATCGGTGACGCGCAATTGTCGGCTGCTCTGCGCACCCTCGAGTTGACGGTCAAGCGCAAACTCGACGGGGTTCTGCACGGCAACCATCTGGGGCTGCTCCCCGGTCCGGGGTCCGAACCGGGCGACTCGCGGCCCTACCAGCCAGGTGATGATGTTCGCCGGATGGATTGGTCGGTCACCGCGCGCACCACCCACCCGCATGTCCGGCAGATGATCGCCGACCGTGAGTTGGAGACCTGGCTGGTAGTCGATGTGTCGGCCAGCCTCGACTTCGGCACCACCGAATGTGAGAAGCGCGATCTCGCGGTCGGGGCCGCCGCCGCGATCACTTATCTCAACAGCGGGGGTGGTAACCGGATCGGGGCGTTGATTGCCAACGGTCAGGACATCATCCGGGTCCCGGCCCGATCCGGCCGTCAGCACGAACAGACGTTGCTGCGGACCATCGCCACCGCGCCCAGGGCTCCGTTGGGTGTGCGCGGGGACCTCGGTGCGGCCATCGACGCCCTGCGCCGACCGGAGCGCCGTCGCGGGATGGCCGTCATCATCAGCGATTTCCTCGGCCCGATCGACTGGTTTCGGCCGTTGCGGGCCATCGCCGCCCGCCACGAGGTGCTCGGGATCGAGGTGCTCGACCCCCGGGACGTCGAACTTCCCGACGTCGGTGACGTGGTTCTACAGGACACCGAATCCGGCGTCACCCGTGAGTTCACCATCGACGCTCAACTGCGCGACGACTTCGCCCGGGCCGCGGCGATCCACTGCGACGAGGTCGCGCGCACGTTACGACGTTGCGGTGCGCCGTTGTTGACGCTGCGCACCGATCGGGACTGGATAGCCGATATCGTTCGTTTCGTGGCCTCCCGGCGTCGGGGCGCGATGGCGGGGGTTCAGTGATCGGGGTGGGGGTGCGCCGATGAACGTGCCGCTACTCGGCCCGATGGCCCTGACTAATTTCGCCCACCCGTGGTTCTTTCTGTTCCTGCTCGTCGTGGCGGGTCTGGTGGCGCTCTACATCGTCGTGCAGGTCGCCCGGCAGAAACGCGTTCTGCGGTTCGCCAATATGGACCTGCTGGAAAGCGTTGCGCCGCAGCGCCCGAACCGCTGGCGTCACCTTCCGGCGATTCTGCTGGTGCTCTCCCTGGTGCTGCTGACGATCGCGATGGCGGGGCCGCAGAACGATGTGCGCATTCCACGCAACCGGGCAGTGGTCATGCTGGTGGTCGACGTATCGCAGTCGATGCGTGCCACCGACGTGGAACCGAGCCGGCTCGCGGCCGCCCAGGAGGCGGCCAAGCAGTTCGCTGATCAGCTCACCACCGGTATCAATCTGGGCCTGATCTCCTACGCCGGCACCGCCACGGTGCTGGTCTCGCCGACCACCAACCGAGAGGCGACCAAGGCTGCGCTGGACAAGTTGCAGCTGGCCGACCGCACCGCCACCGGTGAGGCGATCTTCACCGCGCTGCAGGCCATCGCCACCGTTGGGGCGGTCATCGGCGGCGGCGACGAGCCGGCACCCGGGCGGATCGTGCTGATGTCCGACGGCAAGGAGACTGTGCCGTCCAATCCGGACAACCCCAAGGGTGCCTTCACCGCAGCCAGGACCGCCCGAGACCAGGGCGTGCCGATCTCCACGGTGTCCTTCGGCACACCGTATGGCTACGTCGAGATCAACGATCAGCGCCAGCCGGTTCCGGTCGACGAGGACATGCTCGACAAGATCGCCGATCTCTCCGACGGAAACCACTATTCCGCCGCGACCCTGGAGCAGCTCAAAGAGGTTTTCACCTCGCTACAGGACCAGATCGGCTACGAGACCATCAAGGGCGATGCCAGCGCGGGCTGGTTGCGGCTGGGCTCGGCGCTGCTCGCGTTGGCCGCGTTGGCGGCACTGCTGATCAATCGGCGTCTGCCGGGTTGACTCGGGAGCGAGATCGCCCTCGGGGTCGCTGATGTGCTCCAGCGGCAACCGTGGTGTCGATTTCGGCGCCGCCAACCGCAGGCACTAAGTTGACGGGCATGGGCGATACCGATACCGATACTGACTCCCGCGAGGGCGCCAGACCGCCGTTCGTCTCCCGTTCGGTGCTGGTGACCGGCGGTAACCGGGGGATAGGCCTGGCCATCGCCCGGCGGCTGTCCGCCGACGGGCACCGAGTCGCAGTCACCCACCGCGGTTCCGGCGCACCCGATGGTCTGTTCGGCGTCGAGTGCGATGTCACCGACAACGACGCCGTCGATCGCGCCTTCACGGCTGTCGAGGAGCATCAGGGCCCGGTCGAGGTGCTGGTGTCCAATGCCGGCGTCACAGCCGATGCGTTCCTGATTCGGATGACCGAGGAGAGGTTCGAGAAGGTCATCGACGCCAATCTCACCGGGGCGTTCAGAGTCGCCCAACGCGCCTCGCGGAGTATGCAGAAGAAGCGGTTCGGCCGGATGATCTTCGTGGGTTCGGTCTCGGGCACCTGGGGTATCGGCAACCAGGCCAACTACGCGGCATCCAAGGCCGGGATCATCGGGATGGCCCGCTCGATTTCCCGGGAGCTGTCCAAGGCCGGGGTGACCGCCAACGTGGTGGCTCCCGGTCTCATCGATACCGACATGACCCGTGCGATGGACGACAGGGTCGCCAAGGGGGCGCTGGAGTTCATCCCGGCGAAGCGGATCGGCACCGCCGAGGAGGTCGCCGGGGCGGTCAGCTTCCTGGCGTCGGAAGATGCGGGTTACATCTCCGGCGCGGTGATCCCGGTCGACGGCGGTATGGGTATGGGCCACTAAATCACGCTTCACCGGAAAGGACTGGACATGGCAGGGATTCTCGAGGGTAAGCGCATCCTCGTCACCGGGATCATCACCGATTCCTCGATCGCCTTTCATATCGCCCGGGTGGCACAGGAGGCGGGTGCGGAGATCGTCTGCACCGGGTACGACCGGATGAAGCTGATCGGGCGCATCATCTCGAGGTTGCCATCCGAAGCGCCCCTGCTGGAACTCGATGTGCAGAACCCTGAGCACCTCGACACCCTCGCCGAACGGGTCAGCGAGGTGATCGGTGCCGGCAACCGGTTGGACGGGGTGGTGCATTCCATCGGCTACATGCCGCCCAGCGGGATGGGCATCAATCCGTTCTTCGACGCCCCCTACGAGGATGTCGCCAAGGGTATCCACATCTCCGCGTTCTCCTATGCCTCGCTGGCGAAGGCGGTACTGCCGATCATGAATCCGGGCGGCGGCATCGTGGGCATGGACTTCGATCCAACCCGCGCGATGCCGGCCTACAACTGGATGACGGTTGCCAAGAGCGCTCTGGAGTCGGTGAATCGATTCGTCGCGCGGGAGGCCGGCAAGGTCGGTGTCCGGTCCAATCTGGTCGCCGCCGGACCGATCCGAACCCTCGCCATGAGCGCAATCATGGGCGGCGCGCTCGGTGACCAGTTCAAGGACGAAATGGCCATGCTGGAGGAGGGCTGGGACCAACGTTCCCCGCTGGGCTGGGATATGAAAGATCCCACGCCGGTGGCCAGGACTGTCTGCGCGCTGCTCTCGGATTGGTTGCCGGCCACCACCGGAACCATCGTGTTCGCCGACGGCGGCGCCAGCACTCAGCTGCTGTGATGGCGGATTCGCGATTCGACGCGCTACTGGTGCTGTCCTTCGGCGGTCCGGAGGGTCCCGAGCAGGTGATGCCGTTCCTGGAGAACGTGACCCGCGGTCGCGGTATCCCGCGAGAACGACTCGAGTCGGTCGCCGAACACTATCTGCACTTCGACGGGGTGTCGCCGATCAACGGCATCAACCGCGCACTGATCGAGGTCGTGAGGGCGGAGTTGGCGGAGCGTGGCGAAACGCTGCCGGTGTATTTCGGCAATCGCAACTGGCACCCGTTCGTCGAGGACACCCTCGCCGAAATGACCGCAGATGGCATCACCCGCGCGGCGGTGTTCACCACGTCGGCCTGGGGCGGCTACTCCGGTTGCACGCAGTACCAGGAAGACATCGCCCGGGCCAGGGCGGCAGTAGGTGCGGGGGCGCCGGAATTGGTCAAACTTCGGCAGTACTTCGATCACCCGCTGCTCGTCGAGATGTTCGCCGATGCGATCGCCGCGGCCGCCGCCGGGCTGCCGGAATCGGTGCGTGCCGAGGCCAGGCTGGTATTCACCGCACATTCGATTCCGATGCGCGCAGTCGACCGTTGCGGCCCCGGTTTGTATCCGCGGCAGGTTGCGTACGCTTCCGGTCTGATCGCCGCGGCAGCCGGTTACCCCGACTACGACCTGGTCTGGCAGTCCCGGTCCGGGCCACCGCAAGTACCGTGGTTGGAACCTGATGTGGGCGATCACCTTTCGGTTCTGGCCGAGGGTGGCACGAAGGCGATGATCGTGTGCCCCGTCGGGTTCGTAGCCGACCATATCGAGGTCATCTGGGACCTCGACAGTGAGCTCGCCGAACAGGCCGGGGAACTCGGCGTGGCGCTTGCCCGTGCAACGACACCCAACGCCCAGCCCCGGTTCGCGGCGATGGCGTTGAGCCTCCTCGACGAAGTGCGAGAAGGCCGCGATCCCTCCCGAGTCGCCGGTCACGAGCCAGTGCCGGGTTACGGGTCGAGTGTGAACGGGCGGTTCTGCACCGCCGACTGCGAGGCGAGCGCGGCTGCGGCGGCTACTGCCAGGCCGAGTGCAGGATCGCGCTGACGGCAGCCCCCCGGGCGGAGCGCACCACCGCCGCGAGCGGCCGCAGCGCAGCGTCGGCGATACCTGCCTGCGAAGCGCTCTGGGTGCCGATTGGCGCGAGACCGGAACTGACGATGATGATCGCATCGACATGGGCGGCGGTCGAAAGCACCCGGAGCGCCCGATCGGGGGCGTGGTCGGGGATCCGATGGTGGCAGTTCGCCTGGAGCACCTCATCGACCAGGGTCCGCGGGTTCTCCCCGCCCGGAACAGGTCGAACGGTATCGAGCGCCTCAGCGGCCGACCGCACAGCCGAGCGCAGTTCGTATTCGGCCTCGCCCAGGTCCAGGTGAACCGGGGCCAGGACGCGCGGCAGCGAGTAAACCGACCACGACAGCGCCGCCGGTTCTCCTTCGTCGAGGTCCTCGGCAACCGGGACCAGGCCGATCGTCGTCCCGTCGAGGGTGGCGACCAGGACGGCCTCACCTGCCTGCAGAGCGTCGTGCTGAAACTGAGTGCCCGGAGCCAGGCCCCGGACATCGCCGGGGACCGGCAGCGTGAGGCTGATGGCCGGATGGGCCGGCCACCGACTGTCGCCGCGCCGACCGGTGGCCGTGCGCAGTGTCTGCAGCAGTGACATCGCGCCCGCATGATCGACATCCGGCCAGGGCAGCCCGGTGCGGCCGGCCGCAACGGCGTCGTAGGCGATAACCGAATGTACTGGGGCCCAGGCGCTTAAGGCGTCAAGGACGTCGTCAGGGGCGGCTTGTCCGGCCAGCCAGGCATTGGACCACACCGATAACGAGACGCTCGGGCACCACATGATGACGGAAGTCTAATGGCTAGTCGGTGCCTGGCTCGGGCGCCGCCGTACCGTCCGAGTGGCGCGTATCGTTACCACTATGTCCGCTGCGCTGATCTGGCTGGTCGCCGCTGTGGGGCTTGCCGGTGCCGAGGCGCTGAACGGGGATATGTTCCTGCTGATGCTCAGCGGCGGCGCGCTCGCGGCGGCCGGCTCCAGTTGGCTCCTCGGCCTGCCCATATGGGTCGATGGAGCGGTGTTCCTGGTGGTCTCGGTCCTGCTGATGGTTCTGGTGCGTCCGGCGGTCCGTCGTCGGCTCGTCGCCGGCAAGGGTCTGCCTGATCCGGTACGCGCGCTCGAGGGCATTCCCGCACTGGTCCTTGAGCAGGTCAGCCGTGACCAGGGACAGGTCAAACTGGACGGCGAGGTGTGGACCGCGCGACCGTTCGAGGACGACGCGATCTACCAGCCCGGCGATCAGGTGACCGTGATGCATATCGACGGGGCCACCGCGGTGGTGTGGAGAACCCCGTAACACTCACCCCGATAGGAGGACTCGATATGGACGGTGCGATTACCGGTCTGGTGCTGCTTGTGGTGCTGGTGGTCTTTGCGATCATTGTCGTCGCCAAGTCCGTCGCCCTGATTCCGCAGGCGGAGGCGGCGGTGATCGAACGGCTCGGGCGCTACAGCAAAACGGTTTCCGGCCAGCTGACCCTGCTGATTCCGTTCATCGACCGCATCCGGGCCCGGGTCGATCTGCGTGAGCGGGTGGTGTCGTTTCCGCCGCAGCCGGTCATCACCGAGGACAACCTGACGGTGAACATCGACACGGTCGTGTACTTCCAGGTCACCAGTCCGCAGGCCGCGGTCTATCAGATCAGCAATTACATCGTCGGTGTCGAGCAACTGACCACCACGACGCTGCGTAACGTCGTCGGCGGAATGACGTTGGAACAAACGCTGACCAGCCGTGACCAGATCAACGCCCAATTGCGCGGGGTACTCGACGGGGCCACCAACCGATGGGGTCTGCGGGTCGCACGGGTGGAGTTGCGCAGCATCGACCCGCCGCCGTCCATCCAGGATTCGATGGAGAAGCAGATGCGTGCCGACCGCGAGAAGCGGGCGGTGATCCTGACCGCAGAGGGCACCCGGGAGGCGTCGATCAAACAGGCCGAGGGACAGAAGCAGGCCCAGATTCTGGCGGCGGAAGGCGCGAAACAGGCTTCCATCCTCGCTGCTGAGGGTGAAAGACAGTCCCGGATCCTGCGGGCGCAGGGTGAGCGGGCCGCCCAGTACCTGCAGGCGCAAGGCCAGGCCAAGGCCATCGAGAAGACCTTCGCGGCGATCAAGGCCGGCCGTCCCACCCCCGAAATGCTGGCCTACCAGTATCTGCAGACACTGCCGGAGATGGCCAAGGGAGAGGCCAACAAGGTGTGGTTGGTCCCCAGCGACTTCGGGTCCGCGCTAGAGGGGTTCACCAAGTTGCTCGGCGCTCCCGGGTCCGACGGGGTCTTTCGCTACCAGCCGCCACCGGTGGAAAACGATCTGGCCAAGCCGGAGGACGACTCCGACGAAGTCGCTGAGTGGTTCAACACCCAGACCGATCCGGAGATCGCCCGGGCGGTGGCCAAGGCCGAGTCCGAGGCTCGCAAGCCGGTTCCGGCCGTCGGTGCGGCTGGTCCGCGGCCGGTTTCGGTGGCCGACCAATCCGGTGCGCTGGGACCGGGCCTCCCGGCCCCCGAATCTGTCGAGCCACCGCCGGCCGGAGCCCGTCCGGAATAGATTCAGGCTCGTCCGGTGGCGATCCGGACTACCAGCCCATCATCCCGAATACGGGCTCGTCGACCATGGCGCCCATGACGCCGAGGTCGTTAGGGGTGGCGTTGAGTTGGGAGTTGCCGGGGGAGGCGCACTCCTCGGCTGCACCGCCGGTCGCGCCGCCTCCTCCCACGGTCTCGCACCCGGGCATCAGGGGATTGTTGGGCCCGCCGCCACCGTCTTCGGCCGCAGCTGCGAGCGGGGCGGTCAGCAAGGCCGCGACGGTTCCAACAGCCGCCGCGAAGACAGTCAACGATGATCGTTTCGGCATCAGCAAGTCCTTTGGTTTAGGGGTATTGGGTTAGTCTAGGCGAGTTCGGATCTACCCGGCCTGCCACCTACATCAGGAGCCCTATGTCAGCCTCAGTTTTGTTCGCCCGACGCGTCGCGGTCGCGGTCCTCGGCAGCAGCGCTGTGCTGATGTCGGGCACCGCAACCGCCGCCGCCGCACCCGGCCCGGGCTGCACAGCCGCGGATATCGCCGCCGTGGAAAGCCAGGTCGCCGCGGCCGTGGCCGGCTACTTCTTCACTCACCCTGAGGTGAACAACGTCTTCACCAGCGTGCACGGTATGCCCGCGTCGCAGGCGTTCAGCACGGTGCGGGCCTATCTGGCCGCCAACCCGCAAACCCAGGCCGAAATCGATGCCGTTCGGTCGCCGGTGCAGGATCTGCGGATTCGGTGCGACATACCGCTCGACGGTCTCATTCGCGGGGTGTTAATGGACTGAGCGCTGCGGCGCTGAATCCATATCCCGCCGGTACCGTCTGGTCTCGTAGATCAGGCCTGCGATGCCGACGGCCGCGATGCAGGTAGACACCAGGACCAGCAGTGGGTTGACGTCGCCGGTCAGGGCGTCGCCGAGAATGACCGCCGCCGAGGTTCCCGGCAGCAGTCCGACCAGTGTTGCCAGCAGATACGGAACCACCCGCACGGCCGATGCGCCGGCGGCGTAGTTCAGCACGGAAAACGGCACCGCGGGAATCATTCGCAGCGCGAGTACTGCCGGCCAGCCGCGGTCGCGTAGACGGGCGTCGAGTGACTCGATCGCGGGGCGGCGCACCTGGCTACTGATCTGCCAGCCGAAGGCTCGCACCAGCAGAAGCGCGATCAGGGCGCTGATGGTGCTGGCCGTCACGGCGATGGAAATCCCCAGCGCGGGGCCGAAAAGCAGTCCGGCTGACAGGGTGAACGCGGTCCGCGGGAAGGGCAGGACGGTGGCTGCGATATGCGCGCCGAAGAAAGCCAGCGGGAACCAGGGGCCCACCGATGTGGCCCAATCACGCATCTGGACGGCGGTGGGCAGCGGGACCAGGACGACGATGGTGACAAGCATCGCGGCTGCGATCGCGGCCACCAGGATCCGGGTGCGGCTCACCTGCCGGGCGCTGACCGCCATTGCCGCACCCACGCTGCTCAGCGAGTTCAGGCCGCGCCTCAGTAACGGTGCGGACACATCACCGAGATTACCGGGGCTCATCGCGATGACCGGCGCGACGTGAGCGGATTCACGGCAGCATGCGGCGGCGGTGGCCGGATCAGCGATCATTTAGCCTGATGGTCGGGCTGCGAGTGTGGCCCTGCCAAAGGAGTTGCCGGTGTCCCCAGTCGAGGCCGAAGAACTGGTGCGGGCCCGCGCCCGTTGGCGCGATGCCGTGGCCGGCGTGCTCACCAAGGGTAAAGACCGCGATCCGGTCGACGTGCCTGCCGAGCCGGAGCGCCTGCTGGATACGCCGACCTACGAGGGCTTTCCGATCCACGCGCTGTACACCGCTTTCGATGCCCTGCCGGAGGCTTCGCTGCCCGGGGACTGGCCCTTCGTGCGTGGTGCCGATGGCCGGCGGGACGTCCTGTCCGGCTGGAAGGTGGTTGGCGACTTTCCCGCGCCCGGCTTCTCCGGCACCGCGGCTGAGGGCAATTCCGCTGTCCTCGGGGCGCTGGCGGAGGGAGTCAGCGCTCTGCTGCTGCGGATCGGCGATGCCGGTATCGCAGCGGACCAAGTCGATCGTTGGTTGGAGGGCGTCTACCTTGAGCTGGCGCCGGTAATCATCGACGCCGGAGCTGATTTCGGATCGGCTGCCGAGGAATTGGTGCGCTTGGTGGCCGGCGCGGACGACAGCAGGCGCGGGCTGATGTCCATTGATCTGGGTGCCGACCCGCTGACCGCATCTCTGAGCGGACGTCCGGCGCCCGATGTTGACGACGTGGTCTCGGTAGCTACCGGGATCGGCAGCGGGTCGGGAGTGCGGGCGATTACCGTCGATGGCCCCGCGTTTCACGATCGAGGCGCCGATGCAAGCTGGGAACTTGCCGGAGTGATCGCCGCAGCGACCGACTATCTGCGGTTGTTGATCGATGCCGGGAGCGCCGTCACCGACGCGTTCGACCAGATCAGCGTCCGGCTGGTCGCCGATGACGACCAATTCATGTCCGTGGCGAAATTTCGTGCGGCCCGGCAATTGTGGGCCCGGGTCGCCGAGGTGCTGGACCATCCCGACTGTGGAGCGCTTCGGGTACACGCAGTCACATCGCGAGCGATGATGACTCAGCGCGATCCATGGGTGAACATGCTGCGCACCACCGTGGCTGCCTTCGCCGCCGGTGTAGGCGGGGCAGATACGGTTGCGGTTCTCCCGTTTGACAGTGCGATACCGGGTGGATTGCCGGGTGTCAGCCCGGATTTCGCCCGCCGCATTGCCCGAAACACGCAGCTGCTGTTGCTTGAGGAGTCCCACATCGGCCGGGTGGTTGATCCCGGGGGTGGATCCTGGTACATCGAGGAGCTCACCGAGACGCTTGCCGCCCAGGCATGGAAGCACTTTCAGGATATCGAGGCCCGCGGTGGATTCCGGCAGGCCCACGATTATCTGATGACGCAGATCGCCCTGACCCGGGAGCGCCGGGCTCACGACATCGCCCACCGGCGCAACGCCATTACCGGCGTGAACGAATTTCCCAACCTGGCGGAGTCGGCCCTGCTGCAGTCGGGGGAGAGCCCGGAGGTGGCGCGATACGCGGCAGCGTTCGAGCAACTGCGTGATCGCGCCGATGCTTATCGGGACCGGGCCGGCAACCGACCACGGGCGCTGTTGCTGCCGCTGGGGCCGTTGGCTGAGAACAATGTCCGAGCCACGTTCGCGGCGAATCTGCTGGCAAGCGGCGGGATCGAGGCAATCAATCCCGGCACCATCGGGCCCGCCGAAATCGCCGACACGGTGGGACGGTCCGGCGCTGCGCTTGCGGTGATCTGCGGCACCGACTCCCGCTACGCCGACGAGCTGGCCGCTGTCCTGCCCGCGGCCCGGGCGGCCGGGATCGAGAACATCTATCTGACCGGACCCAAAGCATCGGTGGATCAGCTGCCGGCGGATACCAGGCCCGACGGTCACCTGACGACAGGGATCGATGCGGTTGCGGCGCTTTCCCGCATACTGGACCGGTTGGGGGCATGACATGACGCGCCCCGAAACCCGCTCCGCGGTGCCGAGTTTCGCTGAAGTTCCGTTACACGGCGGGGAACCCCCGGTCGCGCCGACCGCGGCCACCGCGGCGGACCGTATCGGGGCGGCGGCCCGCGCCCACGGCTACGCGGCCGAGCAGCTTGACTGGCTCACCCCCGAGGGCATCGTCGTCAAGCCGCTCTACATCGGCGCCGACCGGGATGCGGCGGTGGCGGCCGGCTACCCGGTGAACACGTTCCCGGGTGAGCCGCCCTTCATTCGCGGGCCGTATCCGACGATGTACGTGAACCAGCCGTGGACGATCCGGCAATACGCCGGTTTCTCCACTGCCGCCGACTCCAACGCGTTCTACCGGCGCAATCTAGCCGCCGGCCAGAAGGGCCTGTCGGTGGCGTTCGATCTGGCCACTCATCGTGGTTATGACTCGGATCATCCCCGGGTGCAGGGCGATGTCGGTATGGCCGGAGTGGCGATCGACTCCATCCTCGACATGCGCCAACTCTTCGACGGTATCGACCTGTCGGGGGTGTCGGTCTCGATGACCATGAACGGCGCGGTGCTGCCGATCCTCGCGCTCTACGTGGTGGCGGCCGAGGAGCAGGGTGTGCCGCCGGAGAAGCTGGCCGGGACCATCCAGAACGACATCCTCAAGGAATTCATGGTCCGCAACACCTATATCTATCCGCCCAAGCCCTCGATGCGGATCATCTCCGATATTTTTGCCTACACCAGCGCGCATATGCCGAAGTTCAATTCGATCTCGATTTCCGGGTATCACATCCAGGAAGCCGGTGCCACAGCGGATCTCGAACTCGCCTATACGCTCGCCGACGGCGTCGACTACATCAGGGCTGGACTGGACGCCGGTCTGGACATCGACGCGTTCGCGCCCCGGCTGTCGTTCTTCTGGGGTATCGGAATGAATTTCTTCATGGAGATCGCCAAGCTGCGGGCCGGTCGTCTGCTCTGGAGCGAACTGGTTGCCGGATTCGGCGCCCGCAATCCGAAATCCCTGTCCCTGCGTACGCATTCGCAGACCTCAGGATGGTCTTTGACCGCTCAGGACCCTTACAACAACGTCGCGCGCACCTGTATCGAGGCGATGGCCGCCACCCAGGGCCACACCCAGTCGCTGCACACCAATGCTCTTGATGAAGCCCTCGCGCTGCCCACCGATTTCTCGGCGCGGATTGCCCGCAACACCCAGTTGCTGCTTCAGCAGGAATCGGGAACAACCCGGCCGATCGACCCGTGGGGCGGCTCGTACTACGTGGAATGGCTTACCCACGCGCTGACGGAGCGAGCCCGGACCCATATCGCCGAGGTGGCCGAGCGCGGGGGGATGGCGCAGGCGATCAGCGACGGTATCCCGAAATTGCGTATCGAGGAGGCCGCCGCCCGAACGCAGGCCTGGATCGATTCCGGTCGGCAGCCGGTGATCGGCGTCAACAAGTATCAGATCGACGAGAATCCCGACATCGAGGTGCTCAAGGTCGAGAACAGCCGCGTCCGTGCCGAGCAGCTCGCCAAACTGCAGCAACTGCGCGCGGATCGGGACGACGGGGCGGTAGAGGTGGCGCTGGCGGAACTCACCCGGGCGGCCGCCACGCCGGGTACCGGCGGGCTGGGCGACAACCTGCTGGCGTTGGCCATCGACGCCGCCCGGGTCAAGGCGACGGTGGGTGAGATATCCGACGCGCTGGAAAAGGTATACGGCCGCCACCAGGCTGAGATCCGCACCATCTCAGGGGTGTACCGCGATGAGGTGGGGCGCCGGGAAGGGCACCGTGGAGGGCCCGGTTCAGGGCGTACGGGAGTGGGCAAAGGAGGCAACATCACCGCACTATCCGAGGCGACCCGACTGGTGGAGAAGTTCGCCGAGGCGGACGGTCGCCGACCCCGCATCCTGGTCGCGAAGATGGGTCAGGACGGGCATGACCGGGGACAGAAAATTATTGCAACTGCGTTCGCCGATATCGGCTTCGACGTCGACGTCGGCTCGTTGTTCTCCACACCAGACGAGGTAGCGCGGCAGGCCGCTGACAACGATGTGCACGTGGTCGGCGTCTCATCGTTGGCCGCGGGTCATCTGACGCTTGTCCCGGCTTTGCGTGCTGCGCTGGCCGACGTCGGACGACCCGACATCATGATCGTGGTCGGCGGTGTCATCCCGCCTGGCGACTTCGACGAGTTGTACGCCGCGGGTGCCACCGCCATCTACCCGCCCGGAACCGTCATTTCCGATGCCGCCGTCAGCCTGCTCGGCAAACTGGCTGCGCGGCTCGGCTATGACCTGAGTTGATGGGCGATCTGAGTTGATGGGCCCGGACGGGTCGGTGGGTAGCGCAAGAAACGAGTCCGCCGCGGCGATCCGGGGCGGCGACCGGGCCGCCCTGGCGCGGGCGATCACCGTGGTCGAGTCCACCCGGGCCGATCACCGGGAACAGGCGCAGCGCTTGCTGATGGAGTTGATGCCGACCGCCGGTTCCGCGATGCACGTGGGCATCACCGGGGTGCCGGGAGTCGGCAAGTCGACCGTCATCGAGGCGCTGGGGATGTATCTGATCGATGCCGGGCACCGGGTGGCGGTGCTGGCGGTCGATCCCTCGTCGACCCGCACCGGCGGTTCGATCCTCGGCGATAAGACCCGGATGGCGCGGTTGGCTGTTCACCCGAATGCCTATATTCGGCCCTCTCCGACCTCGGGCACCCTGGGCGGGGTGGCCAAGGCCACCCGGGAGACCATCGTGCTGCTCGAGGCCGCCGGTTTCGACGTGGTCCTGGTCGAGACCGTCGGGGTAGGGCAGTCGGAGGTCGCGGTGTCGCACATGGTCGACACCTTCGTGTTCCTCACGCTGGCCCGCACCGGTGATCAACTCCAGGGCATCAAGAAGGGCGTGCTGGAACTCGCCGATATCGTCGCGGTCAATAAGGCTGACGGTAAGCACGCCATCGAGGCCAGTGCTGCGGCTCGGGAGTTGTCAGCAGCAATCCGGCTGATCTATCCGCGGGAAACACTATGGCGCCCGCCGGTTCTGACCATGAGCGCCCTCGAGGGCACCGGACTGGCCGAATTATGGGAAACCGTGCTCAAGCACCGGGCGGTTCTGACCGAGGCGGGTGAGTTCCAGGTCCGTCGGCGGGCCCAGCAGGTGGACTGGACCTGGGCGATGGTGCGGGACACCGTGCTCGAACGGGTGCTGACCCATCCTGGCGTCAAAGCAATGCGGGCGGAGGTCGAACGGCAGGTCCGCGACGGTGAACTCACACCTGCCCTTGCGGCCCAACGCATTCTGGACCTCGCCGGGGAAAGCTAACGGATCGACAACGATTTTCGGATGCGGCGCGTCGGGCTTGTAAATTCAGCTGTGTGACTCCGGCTCCGGCGGACCGTAGCGACGTGGATCTGCCCCACGGGGTGCAGGGAGTCGCTGATCCGAACTTCGCCCATGCGGTGCGCGGATTCGCCGGCCTGTTCCCGCACCCCCGCTTCGGTGGGGGAGCGCTGGCCGTCTATCTGGACGGCCGGCCGGTGGTCGACGTGTGGACCGGTTGGTCGGACCGGCGAGGCAGAAGGCACTGGTCGGCCGATACCGCCCCGATGGTGTTCTCGGCCACCAAGGGGGTCGCCTCGACGGTGATCCATCGCCTGGCCGACCGGGGTCTGATCGACTACGACGCCCCGGTAGCCGAATACTGGCAAGAGTTCGGCGCCAACGGCAAGGCCGCGATCACCGTGCGCGACGTCATGCGCCACCGAGCGGGGCTGTCCCATCTGCGCGGAGTCCGCAAACGCGAACTCCTCGACCACCGGCATATGGAGGAGCGCATCGCCGCCGCGCCGGTCGGTCGGCACTTCGGCAAGTCCGCCTACCACGCACTGACGTACGGCTGGCTGCTGTCCGGACTTGCCCGCGGGGTCACCGGAAAGGGGATGCGGGAGCTGATGCGCATCGAGGTGGCCGCGCCACTGGACACTGACGGTGTCCATCTCGGTCGCCCGCCGGTCGGCGCGCCCACCCGGGTCGCGAGAATCATCGGCCCCCAACTCAACATTCCCAACCCCGTCTTCAACGCCATCGCGCCCGCGGTGGCCACCATGGAGCTCTCGGCGGCGTTCGGTTCGATGTACTTCCCTGGGATGAAAGCCGTCGTCCAGCGCGATATTCCCCTGCTGGACACCGAACTCCCGTCCGCCAACGGTGTGATCACCGCGCGTGCCCTGGCCCGGATGTACGGTGCGATCGCCAACGGCGGCATGATCGACGGCCGGCGTTACTTGTCGGCGGATCTGGTGGCCGCGCTGACCGGTCGGCGCAGTCTCCGGCCGGACCGCAACCTGATCATGCCGTTGGCGTTCCATCTGGGTTTCCACGGCCTGCCTGTCCCCGGGGTACTCCCGGGTTTCGGGCA